>JAEZEN010000156.1 GCA_023433185.1 Pseudomonadota bacterium
GTAACGGACGAAGAGAGCAACGAGGAACCGCTGGCGCCGAGGATGATGCGGTGCGGACGCACAACAGTCTGTTCTCAGTGGACTGATAACAGAGAGGCGCCGCATCGCTGATCTAGGCCCCATCGTCTGTGTAAACCGCCTATACGCCAACGCTCTGGAGCCGATTCAAGCCGCCACAGCCAACCCGGCTACTAAAGGCGACCGCCGGCAGCCCACTGTGTCGATAAACAGTTGGAAGGCTCTCTGTTTCGCGTTCGCAGAGAGGCGTGACGAGTACAGTACTATTATTCTGTCTCAGCCTTTGGAGGTCAATTCATGGCTCGCGCGAAGCGACTGATACAGAGAGCCGACTATTGGCCGGCGTATGTTGACGTTCTCACCAACCTCCTGCTCGTCTTCATCTTCCTGCTCTCGATCTTCGCCCTGATGCAGTTCCTCCTGACCCAGGAGGTGTCGACGCGCGACGAGGTGATGGCACGGCTGAACGCCCAGATCGCCGAACTGACCGAGCTTCTCGCCCTCGAGCGCGCCAGCGCCGGCGAGACCACCGACAGCCTCGCGACCTTCGAGGCCAGCCTCGCGGCCGTGGAGAGCGAGCGCGACCGCCTCCAGGGCCTGCTCGACAGCCAGTCCGACGCGGCAAACTCCGCCGGCGACCGGGTGGAGGAGATGAGCGCCCTCCTCGACGACGCCAACCAGGAAAGCCGCCGGGCGCTCGCCCAGGTCGAACTGCTCAACCAGCAGATCTCGGCGCTGCGCCGCCAGATCGCCGCCCTCGAGGATGCGCTCAACGCCTCCGAGTCGCGCGACCGCGAGAGCCAGACCCGCATCGCCGACCTCGGCCGCCGCCTCAACGTCGCCCTTGCCCAGCGCGTCCAGGAACTCTCCCGCTACCGCTCCGACTTCTTCGGCCGGCTCCGCGAGATCCTCGGTGACCGCCCCGACATCCGCATCGTTGGCGACCGCTTCGTGTTCCAGTCCGAAGTCTTCTTCCAGACCGGCTCCGACCAGATCGGCGCGGAAGGGCTCGAGGAACTCGACAAGCTCGCCGAGGCGGTCGTCCAGCTGAACCAGGAGATTCCGCAGGACATCCCGTGGGTGATCCGCATCGACGGCCATACCGACAAGCGCCCCATCACCAATCCCGATGGCCGCTTCCGCTCCAACTGGGACCTCTCGGCGGCGCGCGCCATCTCCGTCGTCCAGCACCTCATCGCGGAGGGCGTGCCGGCCGATCGCCTCGTGGCGGCGGGCTTCGGCGAGAACCAGCCGATCGAGGAAGGTGACACGCTGGAGGCCTTCGACAAGAACCGCCGCATCGAGCTCAAGCTCACCGAGCGCTGAGCCGCGGCCGCCGCGCGCTTGTGGTCGGCGCCGCCGTCCGCTATATCGTCGCCCAACCACGGGCCCCGGCGCCCGTCCTCCCATCTGTTTCGAGGCTTGCGACCATGAAGAAGGGCATTCATCCCGATTATCACGAGATCAAGGTCGTGATGACGGACGGGACCGAGTACGTCACCCGCTCGACCTATGGCGAGCCCGGCGCTGTGCTGAACCTCGACATCGATTCGAAGACCCATCCGGCGTGGACCGGCGGCGGCCAGCACCTGCTCGATCGCGGCGGTCGCGTGTCGCGGTTCAAGAACCGCTACAAGGGCCTGCTCGGCGAGTAGGCCGCGGCATCCTTCGCCGACAGGAACGAAAGGCCCGATCGCTCGGGCCTTTTCGTTTCTTCCGTCCTGAGGGGAAGTCAGCGGGCGCGCGCGAAGGCGGCCTCGATCCGGCCGAGCTGCTCGCGGACCGGATTGTCCGTCGCCGGCGCGCCATCCCCCTCGGCGACGAAAGCGCCGTCGAGGCGCTGTACGCGCTCCTGGAGCGTGAGCGAGCGCGTGATCAGCAACTGGAGCCGTTCGGGCAGGCCATCCCAGCCCGGACCCTGCATCGCCGTCGCGAACGCGGTCAGCCGGACCTTGTCCTGCTCCGCCCGGGCCTGCTCGTCGGAGATCTCGCCATTGTTGACGGCACGCTGGAGCAGGAGCCAGGAGGCGACCTGCATCAGCCGCGTGGTCAGCCGCATCGACTCGCTGGCATAGGCCATCGCCCCGGCCCGCGTCAGGCGGAGCGAATCCTTCCGGCCGTCGCCGTCCAGGTAGTCGGCCGTCTCCTCCACCAGCGACATGCCGTCGTCGAAAATGGAGCGGAACATGTCCGTCCCGACGAGCCTCGGACCGAGGGGAACCGCGTCCTGCCCCGGACTCGTCCTGATACTGCGCTCTTCGGCCATCGCGGCGTCACACCATCCCAGTTCGGCCCGTCCCGAAATGAGACGGCACACGAGACCGTCGCAACCCTCGTGCCGCCTGCCGGCCCTCGTGTCACCTCGCCGTGGGGGTGGCAAGACAAAAAGAGAGCCGCCTTGGGAGGAGCGGCTCTTCTGAAGTCGAACAGGGAGGCGTCAAACAGAGTGGACAGGAACCACTCGGATCCAAGTGATTGGATGACGACGAGTAATACCTTGTAAAGCTTAAGAAACGGTTAAGGATGCCCGAGTCCTTGACGGCCCGCCCAAGCCGCTGCCGGCGCTCGCGCCGGAAGACCGCATCGGCGGCCGCGGCGCCGGCCTGCTTGGTCCGGATCGCCGCCTCCAGGCGCCGGATCTCGTCCTGGAGGGCGGTGATTCGCGCCGCGAGCTCGTCGAGGGAGAGCCTGGCGAGGTCCTGCCCGATCTCGTGGGCTGGCTGCCGCTTCGGCTGGTCGTCGTCGATGCCCGGCATCGCTTTCCCTCCCGTCTTCCTGGTTCCCCGGCGCCCCGATCTGGTGCACCCGGCCGATTCTGGGACAGGTGCGACCCGGCGATCAAGGGCCGGGTGGGGCGCGGCCCTGCCGCGCATTGTCACCCGGCATGGGAGCCGGTAGACCGGGGCGGACATCCCCGCGACGGAGGACCACTGGCTTGGCGACGCTCCCCGAGACGATGACCGCGATCGTGATCAAGGCGCCCGGCGGGCCGGAGATGCTGGTGGCCGCCGAGCGGCCCGTGCCGGTGCCCGGTCCCGGCGAGATCCTGATCCGCGTCGGCGCGGCGGGGGTCAACCGCCCCGACATTATGCAGCGCCGCGGCCAGTATCCGCCGCCTCCCGGTGCGCCGGTCGAGATCCCGGGCCTCGAGGTGGCCGGAGAGGTGGTCGCCTGCGGGCCGGAGGCGTCGCGCTTCGCCCTGGGGGATCTCGTCTGCGCGCTCCTCCCCGGTGCCGGCTACGCCGAATTCGCCAAGGTCGACGAGACCAATGCCCTGCCGGTGCCGCGCGGCCTGACGATCGAGGAGGCGGCCGCCATCCCCGAGACGTTCTTCACGATCTGGCCGTCGATCTTCGAGCGCGGCCGGCTCGAGGCGGGCGAGTCGATCCTGATCAACGGCGGGGCTTCGGGTGTCGGCACCAGCGCCATCCAGCTCGCCCGCGCATTCGGGGCCCGGGTCTTCGTGACCGCCGGCAACGCCGAGAAGTGTGCTGCGTGCGTCTCCCTCGGTGCCGAGGTCGCGATCAACTACAAGACCGAGGACTTCGTCGAGGTGGTGAAACGCGCCACCGACGGCCGCGGTGTCGACGTCATCCTCGACATGGTCGGCGGCGACTACGTCAACCGCAACTACGAGGCCGCCGCCGAGGAAGCCCGGATCGTCCAGATCGCGGTGCAGAAGGGGGTCCGCTCGGAGGTCGACATCCGCCGGCTGATGATCAAGCGGCTGTGGCACACCGGCTCGACGCTTCGTCCGCGCTCGGTCGAGTTCTAGGCGCGGATCGCCGCCGTCCTCCACGAAAAGG
>JAEZEN010000366.1 GCA_023433185.1 Pseudomonadota bacterium
GGTCTGCTTCCACCGCCGCCGGGGGCGTGGCCTCGGCGTCCGTGATGACGGCGGGCTCGTCAGCCGCGAGGAGTTCCTCGGCTGTCGCGGACGGGGCCGGCTCCTCGGCCGGCGGCGCGGTCACGAAGTCCGCCTCCGTCGCCGTCGGCGGCGCATCGCCGTCGCCGGGCGGCAAGGCCGCCATGTCGGCCTCCGGAACCGGATCGGCCGTCGCGGCGGGCGGAGGCTCGGTGGCCTGCGCAGGCGCCTCGGCGAGGTCGGGCGCTGCCTCGCCGCCAGGAGGCGTCGTGGCGGGCACCGTAGGATCGGCATCCGCCAGGGGCGACGGCTCGTCATCCTCGACGGCGGGTGCGGAGGCCGCGTCATCCGTGGCGACCGTCGGGGCGGAAGCCGGATCGTCCATGGCGAGCGGAGGCGCAGCCGGATCGTCCACGGCGGCGGGAGCGGCAGCCGGATCGTCCGCCGCAGGCGGGGCGGAGGCGTCGGCCGTCTCCTCGTCGGGAAGGTCCTCGGCCGGCGCCGGGTCGGCCGCCATCGTCGCCTCCTCGGGCGCGACAGTCGTCGGGGCCGGCGGCTCGGCATCGACGGCGGCGCTCCGGTCGATCGCCGGCGACGGGGCACCCCCGCTGACCACCGTCGATCCCGCGGCATGCTCCCGGCGAAGCTTCAGATCCTCGTACATGACATAGCCAAGCCCGCCGAGAACGACGATGAGTGCCAGCCAGCCGGTGAACCGCCCCATGTTGAACTCCCAATCGTGCCGCAGCACGACATTAAATCCCTGTTCCGCAGGGGCCACAAGGCGAACCGCAGCTTGACGCCCGACGTTCGCCAATGCCACATCTCAGGCATGGCTGAACTCAGAAGCATTTGCGTCTATTGCGGCTCCAACGCCGGCACGGAGCCACTCTACGCGGCGGCCGCCGAGCGTCTCGGGCGCGACATGGCCGAGGCCGGCGTCAGGCTGATCTACGGCGGCGGCTCGGTGGGGCTCATGGGAATCGTCGCCCGTTCCGTCCTCGCCCATGGCGGCGAGGCGACCGGCATCATCCCGCAGTTCCTCAAGGATCGCGAAGTGATGCTGACGGAGGTCTCGGAACTCATCGTCACCGCCGACATGCACGAGCGGAAGCGCCTCATGTTCGAGCGCTCCGACGCCTTCGTGTCGCTGCCCGGCGGAATCGGCACCCTCGAGGAGGTCATCGAGGTGATGACCTGGGCGCAGCTCGAGCAGCACGCGAAACCGATTCTCATCGCCAACATCAACGGATTCTGGGATCCGCTCGTCGAGGTGTTCGCGCGGATGACCGACGATGGCTTCCTGCACAAGGAGTTCCTCGGCGACCATGTCGCCCTGCCCGTCCGCTTCTGCGAAACGGCCGAGGAGATCGTTCCGACCCTGCAGTCCGCTGTCGCCATGGTGCCGCGGCCCGAACTCGAGGAGGCGCGGGGCGTCCAGGCGATGTGAGGGAGCCGGCGATGGCGTCGCGAGCAGAGCCGAAGGGAATGGCGGCGAAAGCCTGCCTGCGTGCCGCGCTCCTGCTCGCCCTCGCGGCACCCGCCTTCGCCGGGCAGCCGCAACTTTCCCAGCCCGCCAATGTCGGCGAGGCGAAGAGTGCCGCGACCGCCTACCACGCTTCCGGCGCCTATGAGCGCGACCTCGCCGGCGTCGGCGCGGCGGCCATCGCCTGGATCGAGACGCGCGCGCCGCAGGTCGCGAATCCGGCGCTGGTTCTCGACATCGACGAGACCTCGCTGTCGAACTGGGCGGCGATCAGGGCCGACGACTACGGCTATGTGTCCTCCGGCCCCTGCGACGCCCTGCCCGAGGGACCGTGCGGCTGGGACGCCTGGGACCTCAGCGCCGAAGCGCCGCCCATCGTCTCGACCCGCGGGCTCTACGACGCAGCGCGGGCCCTCGACGTCACGGTATTCTTCATCACCGGCCGCGACGCGCGCCAGCGCGCGGCGACCGAAGACGACCTGCGCCGGTCCGGCTATCCGGACTACGCGGAGCTCTACATGACGCCCCCCGGCGCCCGCTTCACGACGATGGCCGACTTCAAGGCGCCGGTCCGGGCCGCGATCGAGGCGGCCGGCTACACGATCATCGCCAATGTCGGCGACCAGCCGTCGGACCTTGCCGGCGGCCATGCGGAGGAGACGTTCCTCCTGCCCAATCCCTTCTACCGAATCCCCTGACGGGTCACGCCGCGGCCGCCTTCACGCCCGAACGGAGCAGCTTGTAGACGATCGAGTCGTGCAGCGCCTCGAAGGAGGCGTCGACGATGTTCTCCGAGACTCCGACGGTGAACCAGGTGTCGCCCGAGGAATCGCCGCTTTCGATCAGAACGCGGGTGACGGCCCCGGTACCGCCGTTGAGGATACGGACCTTGAAGTCGATGAGCTCGAGGTCGGCGATGGCGTCGCTGTAGACGCCGAGGTCCTTGCGCAGCGCCCGGTCGAGCGCGTTGACCGGGCCGTTGCCCTCGGCGACGGTCAGCAGCCGCTCGCCGCCGACATGCAGCTTCACCACGGCCTCCGACACCGAGACCAGCTGGCCGAGCGCGTTGTGCCGCCGCTCGACCGTGACGTGAAACCCCTCGACCCGGAAGAAGTCGGGCACGTTGCCGAGGAGCCGCCGGGCGAGCAGCTCGAACGACGCCCCTGCCCCCTCGTAGGCATAGCCGATCGACTCGCGCTCCTTCACCTCGCGCAGCACGGTGTCGAGCCGCGGGTCGTTCCGGGCGACGGCAATGCCCAACCGCTCGAGCTCGGAGATCAGGTTGGCCTTGCCGGCCTGCTCCGAGACGAGGACGTGGCGGCGATTGCCGACGATCGCCGGATCGATGTGCTCGTAGGTGCGCGGATCCTTGAGGATCGCCGAGGCATGGATGCCGGCCTTGGTGGTGAAGGCGGACGCCCCGACATACGCGGCCTGCCGGTTCGGCGCCCGGTTGACCATCTCGTCGAAGCGCTGGGCGATGCGGGTGAGGTCGGCGAGCCCGGCCGGCGTCACGCCGACGTCGAAGCGTTCGGCATAGGCGGGCTTCAGCATCAGCGTCGGGATCAGCGCGGTCAGGTTGGCGTTGCCGCAGCGCTCGCCGATGCCGTTGAGGGTTCCCTGGATCTGGCGGACACCGGCTCGGACCGCAGCCAGCGAATTGGCCACCGCCTGCTCGGTGTCGTTGTGGGCATGGATGCCGAGATGGTCCCCCGGCACGACCCCGGCAACCGCGCCGACGATGGTCTCGACCTCCTCCGGCAGTGTCCCGCCATTGGTGTCGCATAGCACCACCCACCGCGCCCCGGCCTCATGCGCCATGCGCGCGCAGGCGAGCGCGTAATCCGGGTTGGCCTTGTAGCCGTCGAAGAAGTGCTCGCAGTCGACCAGCACTTCCTTGCCGGCTCCGCGCGCCGCGGTCACCGACTGGCGGATCGCGTCGAGGTTCTCCTCCTCGCTGGTCTGGAGCGCGACCCGCACGTGATAGTCCCAGGCCTTGGCGACGAAGCAGATGGCGTCGGACTTCGCATCGAGAAGGGCGCGGAGGCCGGGATCGTTGGATGCGCTCGCACCGGGCCGCTTGGTCATGCCGAAGGCGGTGAACACCGCCCGGTCGGTGCGGCGGGCCTCGAAGAAGGCGGTGTCGGTGGGGTTGGCGCCGGGGTAGCCGCCCTCGATGTAGTCGAGGCCGAGCCGGTCGAGCATGCCGGCGATCTGGATCTTGTCCTCGAGCGAGAAGTCGACACCGTTGGTCTGGGCGCCGTCGCGCAGCGTCGTGTCGAACAGATAGAGACGTTCTTTCATGGAAATCGTTCATGCCGCGCTGGGCGGCCATGCCTCGGTATCGTGATCGGGATGCTGGCGGCTGATCACCCGGTTCTTGAAGTCATCCTGCCGAGGCTCCGCTCCGGGCGCGCGCGTCGGCAGGCCCGGAATCCCGTCCACGAAGGGCAGCTTGTCCGCGGGGTTCACCTGGAGCACCGGCGCCGCCACGGTCGGATCGTCGAAGGCACCGATCGCCAGTTCGACGTCACCGTCACTCTCGAAAGTGAGCGGCGTCCCGCAGTCGCCACAGAATCCGCGGCGAAAAAGGTTCGAGCTGGCGAAGCGCTTCGGCTCCCCGCGCGTCCACGTCAGCCCGTGGGCCGTGACGAGGGGGCCGTAGAAGGCGCCGAAAGCCTTCTGGCACATCCGGCAGTGACAGAGCGTGGCGCGGCCAAGGCGCTCGACACGGAACCGCACCGCCCCGCACTGGCAGCCGCCGCTGAAGGGGCCCGCCGTCACCGTCCCGACTCCGGCGGCCAGGATGCGGTGTCGTGGTCGGGATGCTGGTGGCTGGTCGCGGCGATGCGCGCGGCGAACTGGCCCATGTGCTCCTCGGTCGTGCTCTCACCGGGGAGCGCCGGCAGGGACGAGAACCATGCCAGCCGCCCCTCGAGACCGTACTGCCGGGCGGGCGGCACCTTCGCCGGCTCGTCGAGCGAGCCGAGCGAGATGTTGATCGTGCCGCCGTCGAGATGGCGGAACGTCAGCGGAGTCCCGCAGTCGCGGCAGAATCCGCGTTCCGTCGGATCGGAGCTGCGGAAGACCGCAAGCGTCCCGCGGGTGATCTCGAAGGACCCGACAGGGACGCCGGCGAGCGGCGCGAAGAACGAGCCGAAGGCCTTCTGGCACATGCGGCAGTGACAGATGTGGGGATCGTCCGGCCGGGCATGCAGCGCGTAGCGCACGGCGCCGCACTGGCAACCGCCGGTGATGCGCATTTCGGTCTCGCTCATCGTCGTCTCCTCGCGCTGCCGCGTCACTCCGGATGGTGGCAGCAGGCTTCGAGATTGTGCCCGTCGGCATCGAGCACGAAGGCGCCGTAGTAGTCGGGGTGGTACATGGGACGGAGGCCGGGCGCGCCGTTGTCCTCGCCACCGGCGGCGATCGCGGCGGCGTGGAAGTCGTCCACCTGCTTCCGCGTCTCGGCGCGGACCGCGATGTGGACCCGCGGGCTGGTGCGGCCGCCGCCCGAGATCCACAGGAACGGCTTGCCGTCGGCACCGAGCCCCGCGAGCGGATGGTCGCCGGTCTCGTCCTTGCCGAACTCCATGACGACGCTCATCCTGAGCGGCGCAAAGGCAGCGCTGTAGAACGCCTTGGCCGCCTCGAAGTCCGAGACGCTCAGCCCGATGTGGTCGATCTCGATGGTCATGGTTCGCTCCTCTTGCTTCCGTGAAGCCTTGACCTTGCGTAGTCGAGCAGTCGATTCATGGCAGCAATCGCTTCCGCCGCATTGTCCGCGGTGGCGCCTTCCAGGGTGTAGTCGGCCCGCGCCCGGAGGTTCTGTGCCACCGACAGCGCCCGGGCGAGATCGGCTGGCGCCTCACCGGTGAGGACCAGACGCTGCGAGAACAGCCGCAGCAGGCTCGCATGGGTCTTCCCGACATCCTCCTGACCGGCGTCCTCGAGCAGCCCCTGCACCGCATAGAAGATGGCGTAGTAGGCGCGATTGCAGGCCGCATTGTAGTCGCCGGATTCGCTCTCGCGACGGGCGCTCTCCGCCGCCTGATCGGCACGCTCAAGATAGGTCGCCACCACTCGCCCCGATCGCTTTTGCATCGCGCTTTGCAGAACGGATCAGCCGGGAAGATGAACTCGTCTCCGGCGCCCGCCAGTCGCTCTCCCGGAACAGCCAGGGCTGGACCTCGGCGCCGCTCTCGACAAGGACGTCATAGGTGCTGCCGGAGAGCCGTGTCGTCTCCTTCTCGACGTCGACACCATCGGCGACGATCACCGCCAGATCGACGTCGCTGAATGGCGAGGCGTCGCCGCGCGCCCGACTCCCGAACAGGAACACGCCGCGCAGCTTCGGCCCATATCGCTGCCGGACGAGGTCAGCGAAGAGGGCGATGCCGCGCGCGACGGCACGTTCGTCGGGCGGTGAAAGAAGATCAATCGCACTCACCGCCGCACCTCCCAGGTCGTCACCAGCTCGCCGGTGGCGGGGTCCCTGGCGTCCTTCAGCATGATGCCCAGCGCCTCGATCTCGGCCCGGAGGCGGTCGGCCTCGGCAAAATCCTTCGCCTTCCGGGCCGCGACGCGGGCCTCGATCAGATCGGCGATCGCATCCTCGTCGAAGCCGAGGGCGACGCGCCGGGCGGCCGACCATCCGTCGGGCGTGAGCCGAAGCAGCCCCATGAGGCCGGCGGTCGCCCGGAGCCGGCTGGCCGAGCGCGGATTGCCACGGGCGGCGTCGGCCCGCAACTCGTGAAGCGCGGCGATGGCGCCGGGCGTGTTGAGGTCGTCGACGAGCGCCGCCAGCGCCTCCTCGTCGAGCGGCCCCGGCTCGACGTCGCCGGCCAGTTCGTACCAGTTCGCGAGCGTCCGCTCCGCCTCGCGGAGACCCGCCAGCGTCCAGTCCATCGGCTGGCGGTAGTGGGTGCGGAGCATATTGAAGCGCACCACCTCGCCCGGCCATTCAACGAGCAGGTCGCGGATGGTGATGAAGTTGCCGAGGCTCTTCGACATCTTCTCCCCCTCGACCTGGAGGAAGCCGTTGTGGAGCCAGTAGTTCGCCATCGTCTCGGTGCCGTGAGCGCAGCGCGACTGGGCGATCTCGTTCTCGTGGTGGGGGAAGACGAGATCGATGCCGCCGCCGTGGATGTCGAAGACCGGGCCGAGCAGCGCACCGGCCATCGCCGAGCACTCGATGTGCCAGCCCGGCCGCCCCATCCCCCAGGGCGAAGGCCAGGCCGGCTCACCGGGCTTCGACGGCTTCCACAGGACGAAGTCGGTGGCATCGCGCTTGTACGGCGCGACCTCGACCCGGGCGCCGGCGACCATCTCGTCGAGGCTGCGGTTCGACAGCCGGCCGTAGTCCGGCATCGACGGCACCGAGAAGAGGACGTGGCCTTCCGCGGCATAGGCATGGCCGCTCTCGACCAGCCGGCCGATCAGGCGGATCATGTCCTCGGGCGCGTCCGGCCGGTCGATATACTCGGTCGCCCGCGGCTCGACGCTCGGCGGCAGGCAGCCGAGGGCCGCGACGTCCTCGTGGAACTGGCGCGTGGTGCGCTCGGTGACCTCGCGGATCGCCTCGTTGAGTGGCCGGTCGGGATGTTCCTCCGCGGCCCGCGCGTTGATCTTGTCGTCGACGTCCGTGATGTTGCGGACATAGGTGACATGCGCGGTCCCGTAGATCTCCCGGAGCAGCCGGAACAGCACGTCGAAGACGATCAGCGGCCGGGCGTTGCCGATATGGGCGAAGTCGTAGACCGTCGGTCCGCAGACGTACATGCGCACGTTCTCGCGGTCGATCGGGACGAACTGCTCCTTCGTCCGGGTGAGCGTGTTGTGAAGCCGCAAGACCATGCCGAAACGTCCCCTCGCCCGCCGGCCGGGGGTCTCGTCTGTCGTCTTGGTAGGATCAAGCGAGGACGGCCTCAGCCAGCGCGTGTGCTAGCCGGTAATCAGAATCCCGCAGATGCAGAGCGCGCCCGGGCGCGTGACAGCATTCATGTCCGGTAGATGGAGGATTTCCGGGGTTCCGTCAAGACGGAGCCACCGGCGGCGCGCCACGCATGCGGCCCTCAGAACCACACGTCGGCGATGCAGCGACCGTCCCGCGGCAGGTCGTCGAACGTATCGCGCCCGTCGAAACGCTGGAGCGGGATCGCCGCGACCGCCTCCGGATCGCCGAGGCGAAGATTGACCGCGACACGGACCCGGCCGTCCGCATCGGCCGCGACGCCCCGCCAGCTGACGATGCATCCGCAGGTGCGGCAGAAGTTGAAAGTGAGCGGTGAGCGCGGACCGCGGGCAAAGGCGATCAGGTTGCCGCCCGGATCGTCGATGTGAATACCGTGACCGTCGAAGTCGTAGGCCCACAGCGCGCCATAGCGCCGGCAGGCGCTGCAGTTGCAGATGGTCGCGTCCGGCACATCCCCGGCAAGACTCCAGCCGACGGCCCCACACAGGCAGCGGCCGTTCAGGCGCCCAGCGCTCGCGTCGTCCATGGCCCGCATCTATCGCCGAATATCCATCGAGCGCTCCAACGCAATCCGAGGTCGAGGATATAGTCAAGCGCGTTCCTCGAACCACGGGACATCCCCCATGAGCACCATCCTCCTCGCCAAGGGCGTCGAGGTCCTTCCGCCGGACGTGACGGCGGCAGCGACCGACGCGACGACCGCCCTCACCAACCCGATCGCCGAACTGGCGCTTGCCACCCTGATCCTGATTCCCATCATCGTGTTCCACGGATGGGGCCTGGGGCGCATCTCGAAGCTCTTCGCGACCCGCTTCGCGCTCTACACGCCGGCCACGCCGGGCTGGCGCGTGTCGGCGATGATCGGCGCCACGATCGCCCTCCTCGTCTTCATCCACCTGATCGAGACGATGCTCTGGACCATCCCGCTCACCACGCTCGGAATGATCGACAGCTTCCGGGATGCGTATTACTACGTGCTGGAAGCCTACACGACGCTCGGCGAGGGCACGATCGCCCTGCCCGACCGGTGGCGGCTCATCGGCCCGGTGATCGCGATCTCCGGGCTGTTCACCTTCGGCTGGACCGGTTCGGTGCTGGTCTACGTGATGACGCAGACCGGAAAACTGCACGCCGAACGCAGCAAGGCCGCCGCCGCGACGCCCTGACGATCGCCGCGGGATCGGGAGAGGCGCCGCCGCGCCGTGGAGAAGGAGGAGCACGATGGCCGCAAGGTTGGTTGCACTCGCCGCCTTCGCATTCGCCCTCGGGATCGGCAGCGCCGCCGAGGCGGCCAGCCCGCCGCGGGTGAATCCGGAGAGCTGCAGCCGGCTCAAGGCGGAGCTGGGCGCGCGAAACGTCTGGCAGACCTCGTTCGTCGGGGAGCGCCAGGGGCCCTTCGACCGGATGGAGCGCTATCACGCGGCACCCTGCTTCCGCACCCAGGACGCCTGCAAGGCTTGGCTCTACTGGGCGCAGACCGACTGGAACCGATATCAGTACTTCAACCCGTGCAGGAAGGGCATCCGTTGACCACGGG
>JAEZEN010000374.1 GCA_023433185.1 Pseudomonadota bacterium
CCAGAAGGGTCTTGGCGCGATCCATTCGCTGTCGCATCCGATCGGCGCGCACTACGACACGCATCACGGCATGACCAACGGCGTCTTCATGCCCTACGTGCTCGCCTTCAACCGTCCGGCGATCGAGGAGAAGGTCGCCCGCCTCGCCGCCTGGCTCGGCTTCGGCGGCGGTTTCGACGGCTTCCAGGCAGCCCTTCTCGACCTGAGGAAGCGGACCGGCGTGCCCCACGCTCTCGCGGACCTCGGCGTCGACGACGGCCGCTTCGACGAGATGGCGGCCATGGCCGTCGACGATCCGAGCACGGGCGGCAATCCCGTGCCGTTCGACGCCGCTGCGGGCCGGCGCCTGTTCCACGCCGCCCACCGGGGCGACCTCGCCGGCGTGTAGGCTCCCCGCCGTCGCGCCGCGGGGGGTGGAGAACGCTCTGACCGGCCACCTCGCGGCGAGGGAGGCGATCGCGGGCCAGCACGTCGATCACGACGCCGGGGCATCGACACGGATGCGGGAACTGGCTACCAAGGCGCTCGCCCTGACCCAAGAAGTCCTTGCCGCCCGCACCCTGCGCTGACTGACCGGCCGGGATTCAGCCTTCAGACGCCCGACCGGACATGCGAACCCCCATCAACATCGACGACCTGCGCGACCGGGCGCGGCGGCGGCTGCCGCGGATGTTCTTCGACTATCTCGATTCCGGCGCCTTCGGCGAAGTGACCCTCCAGCGCAACCGGCGCGACTTCGAGGCGCTGGCGCTCCGCCAGCAGGTGCTGGTCGACGTGAGCCGGCGGGATCTGTCCCACACCGTGCTGGGGCGGGAGCTGGCCCTCCCGCTCATGCTGGCGCCGATCGGCTTCTGCGGGATTATGGCCCCGGACGGCGAGATCGCCGCGGCGCGCGCCGCGCAGGCGACCGGCATCCACCTCTGCAACTCGACTTTCGCGATCCACGGCCTCGCCGCCACCGCCAAGGCCGCCGGCTTCGCCCCCGACTTCCAGCTCTACGTGTTCGGGGACCGCGGCTTCACCGAGCAGATGGTCGAGACGGCGCGCGATGTCGGGTCCAACGCCCTGTTCCTCACCGTCGACACCGCCGTCGCGGGGCTCCGCGAGCGCGACACGCGGAACGGCTTCCGCACCTCGACCCGGCTGGGCATGCGGCCGCTCACCGACATGATGCTCCACCCGCGCTGGTGCGCCTCGGTGGCGAAGCGCTGGCCGCCGCAGCTCGGCAACGTCGCCGGCCACCCGAAATTCGGCGGCGGCCTCATGCAGCAGGCGAGCAGCCTCGCCCGCGAAGTGGACTCCTCGCTGCAGTGGTCGGACCTCCGCTGGCTCCGCGACCTGTGGCCCGGCCGACTGGTGCTGAAGGGCATCATGACGCCCGAGAACGCGCGCCAGGCGGCCGACCACGGGGCCGACGCGATCGTCGTCAGCAACCACGGCGGCCGCCAGCTCGACGGCGCGCGCTCGACCATCTCGGCCCTGCCCGGGATCGCCGCCGCGGTCGGCGACCGGATCGAGATCCTCCTCGATTCGGGAATCCGGCGCGGCAGCGATATCGTCAAGGCCGTTGCCCTCGGCGCCGACGGCGTGCTGATCGGTCGGGCCTACATGTACGGCCTGGCGGCGCACGGCGAGGCCGGAGCGGTGGCGGCGATCCGCCTGCTCGCGACGGAGATGGAGATCACCATGGCGTTCATGGGCGTCCGTACCATTGCCGAGCTTCGCGAGGGCGGTACCGCGCTGGTCTCGTGACGGGACGTCCGCCGCGCCCGACGATGCCCGAAGGAGTGAGGGTGACGGTCACGGCGCAAATCCCACCGGCCAGTTGCGGAAATCCGCGAGGAAGGCGGCGAGTTCGTCGGCCACCGCCGCAAAGAACCGGGCCCCCTTCTCGGGCGTGGCGAGGGCGGGATCGCCGAAGGTGCCGGTCTCCGACAGGTCCTTGAAGTCGAGATAGGCGGCGGTGCGCGAGCCCTGGAGAAGATCGGTCGAGAGGTACGGCGTGCCGGTGTCGGGATAGGCGACCACCGCACGGTCCATGTGGACGATGTCGCGGTGAAGGTGGAGCATCATCGCGGTCTCGAACTCGCAGGCATGGCCCATGCCGCCGGGCGCCGATTCGCGGAGCGCGGCGATCGCCGCCTGGGCGAGCCGGAAATAGGTGAGCCCGGCGATGCGTGCCGTGCCTTGGTGGCGGGCTCCGAGATCGGCGGCGAGCACGTCGATGATCCCCGCATTGCCGCCATGACCGTTGACCAGGACGATGCGCCGGAAGCCGTGCGCGACGACGCTCGCGACGATGTCGCCGACCAGCGCGGTGAGTGTCGCGACCGAGAGCGTGACCGTGCCCGGAAAGCGCATGTGGTGCGGCGAGTAGCCGTACCAGGGGGGCGGCAGGACGAGGGTCGTACCCGGCTCGAGCCGCTCCGCCGCGCCGAGCGCGACGCCGTGGGCGAGCATCGTGTCGGTGCCCAGCGGCATGTGGCGTCCGTGCTGCTCGACGGAGCCGACCGGGAGCACCAGCACGGTGCGGTCGCGGTCGAGCCGGTCGATGTCGGGCCAGGTGAGGTCTTCCCAGCGCATTGGTCGTGTTTCCCGATGCAGGAGCCGAAGGGATCGGCGCGATTGATATCGGTCGACGCCGCTTGTCTAGTCCCGTGGCGCTCAGGCCGACAGGAGCGGCCGTGCCGCCAGGCCTGCGG
>JAEZEN010000432.1 GCA_023433185.1 Pseudomonadota bacterium
CGGGTCATGACAAATCTCCGGTTTCGGGACACCCCGCATGCCGGGGGGGGGAGCGCCGGACCGTGGGTTGGGGGTGGACCGGCGTCCCCGTCCCCTCAGCGGGCGATGTAGATGACCGCCCGCGACGTCACGTCGACCAGCACGCGGGTGCCGTTGACGACGGCAAAGGCGTAGGCCGCGTTCGGAACCTCGTAGAGCTGCACCGCCGCCGGCAGGACAGCGCCGACGACGATCTCGCCCTCCACGGCGACGGCCGGCACCGGCGTGGCGGCGATGTATTCGAGAACCGCGGGCTCCGGCACGATGGCCGCAACGTTGCCGGCCGGGCCGACCAGCACACCGACGGACGGGCCGGCGACGACCTCGGCGAAGCCTTCGGCGGCGACGATCGGGATACCGGTCGCGGCGCCCTGCTCGTCGACCTGGAGGATGCTGCCGCCCTGGTCGACGACGAGATAGGTGGCCGACGCCCATCCGCTCAGGCCGGCGACCGTGATCGCGCACCACGAGTAGTCGGCGAGGCACCCCGTGATATCGGAGCGCACATTGTACTCCATCACCCCGATGACGGGGTACTGCGTGCCCGGGCCGGAGCGGAGGTTGAGATGGGCGGTCGAGTAGCCGGGGATGGCGAGGGCCGGACCGGCGATCAGCAGGCTGCCGATGGCGGCCGCGGAGAGGACTTTGGTCAGGTTGAGGTTCATGGGTGGGTTGCTCCGATTCGCCGGTGGGCGACTGTTGTGTCGGGCGGCCACCGGAGGCGGGCGGTCATGCGGACCGCAGGCGACCGTGGCGACCGTTCATCTGGCATGCGCGCCGGCGGGCACCCGACGGGGCCGCCGATCGATGCTCGACAGTATCGGAGGGGTGGGCTGCGCCGCTCGTAGCCTCGGGTAGGCTACGTGGTTCCCGGCGCGCGCCTACAGCGTGCGCGAGGCCTCGTCCCGGCGGGGTTCTGGTCGCGGCGGCAGCGTTGCGCCCGCCGACTCGAGGTCCCTTGCGATCCGTTGCTGCGTCGCGGGAGGGATGTTGCGCGCCTCGAGCTCCGACCAGAGGTTCGGGACGAAGGTCGGCGCCATCTGGTTGAAGATGTCGAGTTCTTCCGCGGCCCGCTCGTGCAGGCCGTTCTGGGCGTAGATGATGGCCGCGACCCCGTGGAAGATCGGCAGGCGAACCTGGTCCGAGTGCTCGATCTCGCGAAGCGCCGTGCGGTGGTCCCCCTGCATGTAGGCGATCAGGCCAAGGACGCCGCGATAGAAGCCCGCATGGCCCGGATTGAGGGCCAGCGCCTTTTCGAGCAGTGCACGGCCCTCCTCGAAATGCCCGGACTGGCCCTTCAACTGTCCGAGCTGGCCGAGAAGTTCGCTGTCGTTCGGGTTCAGGGCGAGCGCCCGGTCGCCGATTCGGAATGCCTCGTCGAGCTCATGGTTGAAGAAAAGCGCCGTGGAAAGCGCCTGGAGGGCCCGGACGTTGTCGGGATCGAGGCCGACGGCGGTCCGTGCCGCCGCGAGCGCCCGTTCGACCGGAGACGTCTCGCCCGTCGCGAACCCGGTGCGGATCTCGTCGATGTGCATGTAGGCGAGCAGTGCCCAGGCCGTGGCGTATCTGGGAAAGCGCGCGACCGCGTCCTCGAGGCAGCGCCGGACCTCGCCGTACTTCTCCGGGCCGATCGCCGCGCGGTACACGTAGTATTTCAGCGTGCAGGTATAGGCCTCGAGGTCGTCGGGCGGCGCCTGGCGCTCGCGCGCGGTTTCCGCCTGGAAAACGATCCCGTAGGGTTGCGCCACCGCCGCGGCGACCTCGCCGGCGGTCAGCGTCGGCAGGGTGAAGAGGTCGTCCGGATCCGCAGGGTAGTCGTAGGTCCGGGACCAGAGCACCGATCCGGTCGTGCTGCTCGTCATCCGGGCCGAGACGCGGATGGCGTCATCGCCTGCCCGAACGCTGCCTTCCAGAACGTACTGGACCCCGAGATCCTCGTTGAGCCCGGCGAGGCTCGGGTCGGTAGGCAGGGAGCGCGAGGTCTGGAGGCCGAGGACCGAAATCTCCTTGAAGTGTCCGAACGCGGTGATCACTTCGTCGGTCATCGCCTCGGCATAGAGCCCCGAGAGCGCGCTGCCGCCGAGGTCGGTGAACGGCAGGACGAGGATGCGCGGCCCACCGGGCGGTGTGGCGAGAACCTGCGCTTCGAAAGGTCGGGCCACGAGTGCGACCCATGCCCCGGCGATGGCGAGGACGAGAATCAGGAGAGCGGCGACGAGATATCCCTGTCGCCCTGCGGCCGCGCCACCGGGCGAAGCGATGGGCGTGCTTGCGGCGGTAGCGATGGGGACGACCGCGGCGTCCGGTGGCTGGGCGGGCGCCGCGGGCTCGCGCGCCTCGAAGGTCGGGACGTATCCACCCTTCGGAATCCCGATGACGACCGGGTCGTTCTTGCCGGCGAGCAGATAGTAGCGCTCGAGCGCCCGCCGCAGCCGTCCGGCTTCGATCCGGACGACCGGGTCGTTCTGGGGGTCGAAGCTCTCGTCGCGACCGAAGACCTCGACGGCGACGGAGAAGGCCTTGATGCGATCGGAGCGCCCGGCCAGGGTCTCCTCGACCACATAGACGAGGAAGCGCCTGGCCCGCTCGGAGGCAACGAAGTCCGGACTGGTGATCACGCGTTCGAGCGCCGCCCGGGCGTCGTCGGGCGTCACGCCGGGACCGCTGTCGTCGGACGAGCGGGAGGAATCGCTTGCCGCCATCTCCTGCCGGCCCTCCCCTTGCCGGCGATCGTCGTTCTGGCCCGTTGCCGGGCAGTTCAGACCCGCTTCCATATCACGCGGGTTGCAACCATGGCAAAACCTGCAGGCGGTTCCGGGACGGCCGCCCCGTGTTTCCTACCGTACGCTACGTGCGCGCCGGACACGCGAGCCGCTATCTTGGCGCTGATCACGGCGGCGACGGGGAAGTTCAGGCGTGATGGACAGGGGCGTTCTGGCCGCAGTCCAGCGATTTCCAGAGCGGGGCAGCGAGATTCGCCGGCTCGCGCTCGCCGACACCACCTTCCGCGGCCTGTGCGACGATCTCTTGGAGGCGGAGGCGGCGCTCGCCCGCTGGAAACAGGAGCTTGCCCCCCGGTCGGTGGAGCGTCAGCGCGAATACGAGCAACTGGTGCGCGAGCTCACGGACGAGATCGCCGCAGTGCTCTCCCAGGCGTCCCCGTCGGGCTGACCGGAGGCCGGGGCGCGGCAAGGAGGGTCTCGCTGAAACAACGGAAGGAGCCGGCGCGAGGCACGCCGGCTCCGGTCCGTTTCCGGAGACCTGGCAGGATCAGAAGACCCCGAACAGGTAGAGGAGAATGATGATCGGGATGGGGATGCCGATCAGCCAAAGAAGAATGCCGCGCATTGCCGACTCCGGGGTTGCTTGGAACGAACCGTCGCCGCAATAACCGCAGGTCGGCCCGGTTGTTCCCTGGTGATGTGACCGGGATTACTCTCGGGCGTCCCGGCCGCGTGCCCAGCGGAGGAGGAACGGCAGCCCGAAGGAGATGCCGGCGAAGCGGGCGAACTGGTGGGCAGCCACGAAGGCGGTGTCCATGTGGAGGGCGAGCGCGAGCGACATCATCGCGTCGAGCCCGCCGGGCGCGAACGCGACGATCGCCTGGTCGAAGGGAATGTCGATGACGACGGCCACCGCGAGCGCGAAGCCGGTGGCGATCGTCGTGGCGACGAGGAAGGCGCCGACCGAGGGGACGAGCACGCCGGCGAGGAAGCCGAGGCTGGTGCCGACGAAACGGCTGCCGACCAGCGCGCCGAGAAGCACGAAGGCGAGGATGATCGCGGGTTCCGGAAGCGTCCCCGTGACCATGCCAGAGCCGTGCAGGACCGAACTGCCGGCGAAGCTGCCGGTCAGCAGGCCCGCGGGAACGCGCAGCCGGCGGAAGGCGAAGCCGACCACGGTCGAGACGGCGACGAGCAGGAGGATCTCCTGCCACGGCGCGGTCAGGGTCGCCACGGCGGCCGGCGGCCCGCCCTCGACGGCGACGATGATGCCGGGCAGCACGGCGATCAGCAGGAAGATTCGGATGCTCTGGCTGACCGCCACCTTGCGGATGTCGGCCCCGGTGGTCGCCGCGACCGCGATCACGTAGGAGAGCGCCCCGGGAACGGCGGAGAAGAAGGCGGTTTCCGGGTCCCAGCGCGATACGCGGATGAGGTAGAAGCGCACCCCGGCGGTGACCGCGATGACGGCGACGAGCAGGGCGGCGAGGCTCAGCGGCCACGCGCCGATGCTGCGGAGCAGTTCGGGCGTCAGTCCGGCGCCGAGCGCAATGCCGATGAGCAGGAAGCTGAACTCGACCAGCGGTACCGGCAGGCGCGTGTCGAGCCGCCCGAAGGAGGCGACGGTCACCGCGATCATCGCACCGGAAAGCCAGGACGCCGGCACGCCGAGCCGGGTTGCCAGCGAAGCCCCGGCGAAGGCGACCAGCAGCGTCGCCGCGAGGTTGAGCCAGAAGGTGGCGTCAGTATTGCGCGTCACGGTCGACGAGGTTCCGCAGCGGCCGGCCCGCCTCGAAGGCCGCGATCTGCCCGACGATCTGGCGGGTCAGTTCGGCCGGGTCGCTCCATCCGGCGCAGTGCGGCGTGATGACCACGTCCTCGAGGTCCCAGAGCGGGCTTGCCGGGTCGAGCGGCTCGGTCTCGAACACGTCGAGGCTCGCGCCGATCAGGGTGCCGTCGACGATCGCGGCGGCGATGTCGGCCTCGACCTGCAGGCCGCCGCGCCCGGCATTGACCAGCACCGGGCCGCCGAGGGCGCCGTCGCGGGCGAGCTTCCGGAACAGCGGCATGGCGAGCAGGCCGCGGGTATCGGGCGTCAGCGGCAGGAGCACGACGAGAATGTCGGTGCGGGCGAGGAAGGCGTCGAGCCCGGCCGCGCCATGGAAGGATTCGATACCGGAGAGATCCTTCCGCGTCCGGCTCCATCCGGCGACGCGGAAGCCGAGGCGGGCGAGCATGTCCGCCGCCCGCGCGCCGATCACGCCCGTGCCCATGACGCCGACGCGGACTTCCGCCGCCGCCGGCTGGCGGAGCTCGTGCCAGCGGTGCGACCGCTGCAGCCGGTCGTAGCGGCGCTGCTGGCGATGGTGAATCAGCACCTGGAGGACGACCCACTCGACCATCCGGTCGGTCAGGTCCTCGCTGACGATGCGGGCGACGGGTACGCCGGAGGGCAGGGGGCGGGAAAGGATGTGCTCGACGCCGGCGCCGAGCGAGAAGATCGCGGCGAGACTGGGGAGGTCGGCGAAGACCTCGGCCGGCGGGTGCCAGGCGAGGACGTAGCGGAGCGCGGCAGGGTCGGGCAGGTCGGGCCAGATGTGGACGGCACGATCCGGGTCGAGCCGACGCACCGCGTCGGCCCAGGGCTGCGGGTCCCACGGCCCGGAGGCGACCAGAATCGCCTTTGCGCCCGTCCGCGCCGTCGCCATCGCACGCCCCTTTCGCCGGCCGCCGCGGCGGCCCGCGACCCTACTGCCCCACCACGCCTTCCGGCGCCGTCTCGATCGAGAACGCCGCGGCGAGGAGCGCTCGGGTATAGTCCGTCTCGGGCCGGGTGAACACCCGTTCCGCGGTGCCGTGCTCGACCACCTTGCCGTTGCGCATGACGATGATCTCGTTGGCGAGCGCCTTCACCACCTTGAGGTCGTGGCTGATGAAGAGATAGGCGAGGTCGCGACGGCGCTGGAGATCGCGCAGCAGGTCGACGACCTGGGCCTGGACGCTCATGTCGAGCGCCGAGGTCGGCTCGTCGAGCATGACGAATCGTGGCTCGAGGGCCATGGCGCGGGCCACCGCGATGCGCTGCCGCTGGCCGCCGGAGAACTCGTGCGGGTAGCGATGGCGCGTCGTCGGGTCGAGGCCGACCTCCTCGAGCGCCTGGACGACGCGGCGGTCGCGCTCCGCCGCCGACAGCCCGCGGTCGTGGATCCGCATCCCCTCCTCGATGATCTCCGACACCGACATGCGCGGGCTGAGCGAGCCGTAGGGGTCCTGGAAGACGATCTGCATCTCGCTGCGCAGCGGTCGCATCGCCTTGAAGCCCTGGGCATCAATCTCCTTGCCGAGGAAGACGATGCGCCCCTCCGAGGAGATGAGGCGCATCAGGGCGAGGCCCAGCGTGGTCTTGCCTGACCCGGATTCGCCGACGATGCCGAGCGTCTGCCCCTCGCGCACCGTGACGTCGACGCCGTCGACCGCCTTGACGTGGCCGACGGTCCTGCGGAGGAACCCGCGCCGTATGGGGAACCAGACCTTGATGTCCTCGCCCTTCATGACGATCGGCGCATCGAGGTTTGCCTTGGGCGGGTCGCCCTTGGGCTCGGCGGCGAGCAGGTGCCGCGTATAGGCGTGCTGGGGCCGGGTGAAGACGTCTTCGGTCGGCCCGGTCTCAACGATCCTGCCCTGCGTCATGACGCAGACCCGCTTGGCCATGCGCCGCACGATGCCGAGGTCGTGGGTGATGAACAGCATCGCCATGCCGGTCTCGGCCTGGAGGTCGCGGAGCAGCTGCAGGATCTGGGCCTGTACGGTGACGTCGAGCGCGGTGGTCGGCTCGTCGGCGATCAGCAGGTCGGGATTGTTGGCGAGCGCCATCGCGATCATCACGCGCTGGCGCTGGCCACCGGAGAGCTGGTGCGGGTAGGCGCCGAGCCGGCTCTCGGCGTCGCGGATGCCGACCTTGTCGAGGAGTTCGAGCACCCGCTTGCGGGCGGCGGCGTCACCGAGGCCCTGGTGCAGCTTCAGCACCTCGCCGACCTGGCGTTCGATCGTGTGGAGCGGGTTGAGCGAGGTCATCGGCTCCTGGAAGATGATGCCGATATTGTTGCCGCGGACGCTGCGGAGCTCCTTGTCACCGACCGACAGGAGGTCGTGCCCGTTGAAGAGGATCCGGCCGCTCGGATGGGTGGCGGCGGGATAGGGAAGGAGCTTCATCACCGACAGCGCGGTGACCGATTTACCCGATCCGGATTCCCCGACGAGGGCCACCGTCTCGCCCTTGGCGATGTCGAAGCTGACGCGGTCGACGGCAAGGGTCGTCTTGCCGCCTTGCGAAAAGGCGACGCTGAGATCCTGGACGGAAAGGAGGGGGCTGGTCATGGGGCGAATGCCGCGGCCAGGAAGTTGAGGGTTTCGATGTCAGGTCGAAGGATATCGACGCCGGCAGGACCATGGGCGATGCCGAGCCGCGTGCCCGTCAACTCATACCGCTCGCGGAGCCGCTGGTCGCCCGTCAATATGTGGGTGCATCCCGTGCCGATGGCCGTAGAGATGTGAATGGCGTCGGGAAGTTTCAGATGTGAGTGCTGGGCGCGGAGCAAAGCAGCGTTCAACAGAACGCTGCGACCAATCGCTTCAACTTGCACGTGGTCGCTGCTGGACGTCCAGAGGTCATAAAGGTCGACTAGGTGATCCTGACCGTTTCTGAGAGGGGCTACGAGTACTTCGGCCAGAGTAAGCTCACTTGTAACGAATCGCGCAGCCGCGTCTCCGGCGGAAAGCATAAGATCGCTGAGCGCATCGCTCAGTTCGTCGGAACCCTCGATGAGTGCGATGAACACGTTCGAATCAACATAGATTCGGCCGATCGACTCCATCAATCGTCCCATTCGTCGCGTAGCGCGCGGACGCGGGAAACTGCCTCCTCGATTGGTATCCCTCGCGCGCTCCCCCGGGCAGACTTCAGGAGTCGCAAGAGTTCCTCGCGGCTTGCCTTGTCGCCTGGTTCCTCATTCTCGATGACCAGGCGAACGTACTTCGCCGGGCCGATTTCGGCCTGAAGATCTTGCGGCAACTGGCTGACGGGATAGTGGTCCCGAACGATCTTGTTCATCCGGACGATCTCCTCTGGCCGGATGTTACCACAGGGCTCACTTGAACACCTTGCGCGGGTCGAAGGCGTCGCGGACGGCCTCGCCGATGAAGATCAGCAGCGACAGCATGATCGAAATGACCATGAAGCCGGTGAGCCCGAGCCACGGCGCCTGGACGTTGTCCTTGCCCTGGGCCAGCAGTTCGCCCAGCGACGGCGAGCCCGGCGGCAGGCCGAATCCGAGGAAGTCGAGCGAGGTCAGCGTCGTGATCGAGCCGTTGAGGATGAAGGGCAGGAAGGTGAGCGTCGCCACCATGGCGTTGGGCAGGAGGTGGCGGAACATGATGGTGGCGTTGCCGACGCCGAGCGCCCGGGCGGCGTTGACATATTCGAAGTTCCGGCCGCGCAGGAACTCGGCCCGGACCACGCCGACCAGCGACACCCAGGAGAACAGGAGGAGTATCCCGAGCAGCACGAAGAAGCTGGGCGCGATGATCGACGAGATGATGAGGAGCAGGTAGAGCGCCGGAATCGACGTCCATATCTCGATGAAGCGCTGGGCGATGAGGTCGATCCAGCCGCCGAAATAGCCCTGGACCGCACCGGCGACGACGCCGATCACCGACGAGATGACCGCCAGCGTCAGGCCGAACAGCACCGAGATGCGGAAGCCGTAGATCAGGCGTGCCACCACGTCGCGGCCCTGGTCGTCGGTGCCCAGCCAGTTCCAGTTGCCGACCGTGCAGTTGCGGTCGTCGATCCCGTCGGGGTAGCGCGAGCAGCGCTCTTCGAGCGTCATCATCCACCACGGCGGCGCGGGGGCCGGCACGGCGCTCTCGTTGTTGACGGTGCGGTTGGAGTAGCGGATCGGCGCCCATACCATCCAGCCGTCGGCGAGGATCTCGTCCTGGATGAACGGGTCGCGATAGTCGGTGGTGGCGAGGAACCCGCCGAACTTCGATTCCGGATAGTTGTTGAACACCGGGAAGAGGATCTCGCCCTGGTAGGAGATGACCAGGGGCCGCTCGTTGGCGATGAACTCGGCGAACAGCGAGCCGATGAAGAGGACGAGGAAGATCCACAGCGACCAGTAGCCCCGCCGGTTGGCCGTGAAGTTCTGCCAGCGGCGCCGGTTGAGCGGCGAGATCAGGATCCGCTTCGGCGGCGGCTCGGTCTGTCCCGGCTCCGGGTTGATGGTCTCCAAGCGCTCGCGGTCGAGGACCTGATCCACGGCTCAGACCTCCCGCGTCTCGAAGTCGATCCGCGGATCGATCCAGGTGTAGGTGAGGTCCGAGATGAGGTTCACGACCAGCCCGAGCAGGGAGAAGATGTAGAGGGTCGCGAACACCACCGGATAGTCGCGGTTGATCACCGATTCGAAACCGAGCAGGCCGAGCCCGTCGAGCGAGAAGATCGTCTCGATGAGCAGCGCGCCGGCGAAGAAGGCCGAGATGAAGGCGCCCGGGAAGCCGGCGATGACGATCAGCATCGCGTTACGGAAGACATGGCGATAGAGCACCGCATGCTCGGTCAGGCCCTTGGCCCGCGCCGTCATCACGTACTGCTTGCGGATTTCGTCGAGGAACGAGTTCTTGGTCAGGAGCGTCGTCGTCGCGAAGGCCGAGAGCGCCATCGCGGTCAGCGGCAGCGCCAGGTGCCAGAAGTAGTCGGCGATGGCGCGCTGGTCGGTGATCCACTCCCAGAACGGGGTGTTGGCATAGCGGTCCGACCACAGGCCGCGGAGCGGAAACCAGTCGAAGAAGCTGCCGCCGGCGAACAGGATGATGAGCAGGATGGCGAACAGGAAGCCGGGAATCGCGTAGCCGACGATGATCACCGCACTGGTCCAGACGTCGAAGCGCGTGCCGTCCTTCATCGCCTTGCGGATGCCGAGCGGGATCGAGATGGCGTAGGAGAGGAACGTCATCCACAGCCCGAGCGAGATCGACACCGGCATCTTCTCGATGATCAGGTCGACGACGCTGATGTCGCGGAAGTAGCTCTCGCCGAAGTCGAAGCGGGCATAGTTCCACAGCATCAGGCCGAAGCGCTCGAGCGCCGGCTTGTCGAACCCGAACTGCCGCTCGAGCGCGGCGATGAACTCGGGATCGAGGCCCTGGGCGCCCTGATAGCGCGAGGTGATGTCGCCGCTGCCGGCGCCGGGCTGGGCGACGCCCTGGAAGTCGCCCCCGCTCCCTCCGCCGATCGTCGCCGTCGCGGACACGTCGGTGCCCTGGAGCTGGGCGATGATCCTCTCGACCGGGCCGCCCGGCGCGAACTGCACGACCAGGAAGCTGATCGCCATGATCCCGATCATCGTCGGGATGATCAGAAGCAGGCGGCGGAGGATGTAGGCGCCCATGGGTTCCTTCTATCCGGCCATGCCGATCGCGGCAGCCTTGTCGCGGTCGAACCACCAGGTGGTTTCCGGCGTGAAGGCATAGTCCGGCTTGTTCTCGGTCCAGCCGAAGATGTTCCAGTGCGCGACGTTGTGCTCTTCCCGGTACCAGTTCGGCACCCAGTAGTGCTTCGCGCGGAGAATGCGGTCGATGGAGCGGGTGATCGCGGCGAGCTCCTCCCGGTTCTGGACGCCCGGAACCCGCGCCAGCAGCGCGTCGACCACCGGCTCCCGGATGCCGGCCAGATTGTAGGCGCCGGGGGTGTCGGCGGCCCGCGATCCGAAGATCTGCTGCAGTCCGTCGAGCGGGGTCGGCGAGAGGCTGAGGGCGAACATCGTCACGTCGAAGTCGTAGTCGTTCCGGCGCGACTGCATCTGCACCGGGTCGATCTGGCGGATCGAGGCGTCGATGCCGATCCGCCTGAGATTGGCGACGTAAGGCGTGAGGACGCGCTCGAAAATCCCGGCATCGATCAGGAACTCGGCCGTCAGGGGAACGCCGTCCGCATTGACCAGGCGGCTGCCGTCAGGCGTCCAGCCGGCGGCGGCGAGAAGATCGGACGCCTTGCGGAGGAGGGCGCGATCGCGACCCGAGCCGTCGCTCTCCGGCGGCAGGTAGGCTTCGCCGAACACCTCTTCCGGCAGGTCGGCGCGATGCGGTTCGAGCAGCGCCAGTTCCTCCGGGGTCGGCAGGCCGGTCGCCGCGTAGTCCGACTTCTCGAAATACGAGACGAGCCGCGTATAGGCATCGAAGAACAGGTTGCGGTTCGACCATTCGAAGTCGAAGGCGAGGCCGATCGCCTCGCGCGTCCGCGGATCGGCGAATTTCGACCGCCGCGTGTTGATGAACCAGCCCTGGAGCGAGGGGCGCTTCTCGCCAGGAAAGAGGGACTTGATCACTCTTCCGCTCTGGACCGCGGGGAAGTTGTATTCCTGCGCCCAGGTGATCGCCGTGAACTCCTCGCGATACGTGATCTCGCCCTTCTTGAACGCCTCGAAGGCCGACTGGCGTTCGGTGAAGAAGTCGATGCGGATGGCGTCGAAATTGCCGATCCCGCGGCGCACCGGCAGGTCCCTGGCCCAGTAGTCCGGGACACGCTCATATTCGACGAAGCGGCCAGCACTCAGCCGGCCGACCCTGTAGGCGCCCGAAGAGAGCGGCGCCTGCAGCGTTCCGGCCAGGAAGTCGTGCGCGCCGTAATACGCCTTCGACAGGATCGGCAGGCCGGCGACGGTGAGGATCGTGTCGCGCGCCTGCTCGCCGGAGAGCGTGACCACCAGGGTCGCCGGGTCGGATGCCTCGGCCGAGACCATCTCGCGGATCACCTGCGCGATGTTGGGATGGCCGTCCGTCTTGAGCAGCATCAGCGAGAAGGCGACATCCTCCGCCGTCACCGGCGATCCGTCGTGGAAGCGCGCCTCGGGCCGGAGGTGGAAGGTGAAGACATTGCCGTCGTCCGAGACGTCGACGTTCTCGGCGACGAGGCCGTACATCGCATCGGGCTCGTCGGCGGCCGCGGCCATCAGCGTGTCGAAGCTCAGCTCCATGCGCGGCGGCGCGTCGCCGCGCAGCACGAAGGCGTTCAGCGTGTTGAAGGTCTGGACGTTCTGGTTGAAGTACCAGTTGGGCGGCTGGAAGTTCATCCGCCCGCCCTTCGGGGCGTCGGGATCGACATAGTCGAAATGGGTGAAGTCCGGCGGGTACTTGAGGTCGCCGAACACCGAAAGGCCATGCAGGCCGGTCCGGCCCGCCGCCCAGGCCCAGGGCTTCACCCCGGCATAGAGCGCGCCGGCACCCGCGAGGCGCAGGAGGCTCCGCCGGGTGAAGCCCGGCCGCAGGGCCGCCAACTCAGCGTCCCCCCGTCTTGGCGGCCTTTTCCTCGTCCCACCACCAGATGGTCGGGAAACCGATGGCGTATTCCGGCAGGGGGTCGGGATGCGAGAAACGGTCCCAGTGGGCGATGCGGGCGGCCCGCATCGTCCAGCCGGGCACGAGGTAGCGGTTCCACAGGAGCACGCGGTCGAGCGCCTTGGTGGCGGCGATCAGGTCGTCGCGGTCGGTGGCCGTCACGACCTTGCGGATGAGGGCGTCCACCGCCGGGTTCCTGATGCCGCCATAGTTCCGCGAGCCTTCCCGGTCGGCCGAGGCCGAGCCGAAATACTCGATCTGCTCGTTGCCCGGCGACATCGACTGGGCCCAGCCGCTGTACATGATGTCGAAGTCGCGGCTGCGGACGCGGTTCTCGTATTGCGAGGTGTCGACCGGCCGGATCTCGAGCCGGATGCCGATCTTGGCGAGCTCCTGCTGGTAGCGGAGCGCGATCCTCTCGTAGAGCGGGCCGTTCATCAGGAATTCGGCGGTGAGCTGCCGGCCGTCGGGACCCAGGAGCCGATTGCCCTCGAGATTGTAGCCGGCTTCCTCGAGAAGCTGGAGGGCGGCGCGCATATTGGCGCGGGCCAGCGCCGGCGTGCTGTTGTCGGGGTTCTTGAACACCTCGGTGAACACCTCCGGCGGCACCTGGTCCCGGACCTCCTCGAGTATCTCGAGTTCGCGGCCCTCGGGCAGGCCCTCCGCGGCGAGCGGAATGCCGTCGAAGTAGCTGTCGAGGCGGACATACTGGCTGTAGAACAGCGACTTGTTGATATCCTCGTAGGGGAAGACGAGGTCGAAGGCCTGGCGCACCCGGATGTCGTCGAACGGCGCCCGGTTCAGGTTGAAGATGAAGCCGAGCATCAGTCCGGCGGTGCGGTAGGGCTCCTCGAACGTCTCGAGGACGACGCGCTTGTCCCGGACGGCGGGGAAGTCGTAGCCCGTCGCCCAGACCCGCGCCGTGGACTCCTGCCGCCAGTCGACCTGATTGGCCTTGAAGGCCTCGAACTCGACCGTGTCGTCGCGGAAATACTCGTAGCGGATCTCGTCGAAATTGTTCGTGCCGATGTTCACGGGGAGGTCCTTGCCCCAGTAGTCGGGCACGCGCTCGTAGACGATGGTGCGGCCGGGGACGAGCGACTTGATCCGGTAGGGGCCGGAGCCGAGCGGCGGCTCGAGGGTGCCGCGGCTGATGTCGCGGGCGGCGCCCCGGGCGTCGGTGCCCTCCCAGTAGTGCCGGGGCAGGATCAGGAGCTGGCCGACGATGTGGGGCAGCTCGCGGTTGCCGGACTCGTCGAAGGTGAAGGTCACCTCGCGCTCGCCCGTCGCCTCCGCCCCGACGACATGCTGGTAGTAGTAGGCCTGCTGCGGATTGTGGGCCTTCAGCGCGTCGAAGGAGAAGATGACGTCTTCGACCGTCACGGGTTCGCCGTCGTTCCAGCGCGCGTCCTCACGGAGGCGGAACGTCACCGAGGAATAGTCGTCGGGATACTTCATCGCCTCGGCGATGAGGCCATACTCGGTCGATACCTCGTCGAGGGACGACGTCATGAGCGTGTCGTAGATCAAGCCGAGGCCGAGGGGCGTGGAGCCGCGCGGCGGCACGAAATTGAGGGAATCGAAGGTCCCGACATCGGACATGCGAACGACGCCGCCCTTCGGGGCATCGGGATTGACGTAGTCGAAATGCGCGAAGTCCGGCGGGTATTTCGCCTCCTCCTCGACGAGACTGGTGGCGTGGCGCCACGCGTCCTCGCCTTCCTGTCCGGAGGCGCCGGGGGCGGCGACAGCCATGACGGTGGCGGCGAAGAACGCGGTCAGTATCGGTCGCATCGTCGGGGCAACTCCTCAGGGCTTTACGTGCATCGTCACTGTGGCGTTTGTCCGACCATATTAAGGGCACCTGCAGCGATAGTGCACTGTCTCGCGGCCACCTTACGGAAATTTCATTCCCGGAACGCAAAACGCCCCGCCGTCGGGCGGGGCGTCTGGCGATCATCTGAAAATGCCGCCGGCCCTACTCGGCGGGCGCCTCGGGGGCGGGAGCGCCCTCCGGCGAATCGGCCTCGGCGTCCGGCGCGGGGGCCGGCTGGGCGCCGTCGGAGGTGCCGGACGCGGCCGGCT
>JAEZEN010000448.1 GCA_023433185.1 Pseudomonadota bacterium
CCAGCGCGCCGGTGACGATGCAGAGGTTGGCGCGGCCGCGGGCGGGGCGGAGGAAGGCCTTGGCGGCCGTCCAGCGGATGCCCTTCCGCTGGTTGACCTCGAAGAAGCCGGAGCCCTCGTTGTCGCCGTCGTTGAAATCCTCCCGGCGCGGGATGCCGATCTCCTCGGCGGCGTCGCGGAACGACTCGAGGATGTCCCAGTGGAGCCGCTGGCGCGTCACCTTCCACTCGCCGCCGGCGCCGTGGAGGTCGCTCGCCCCGCGGAAATTGTCCTCGGACCTGCGGAACCAGGGCAGGACGTCGTCCCACCCCCAGCCGACATTGCCGAGCTGGCGCCAGTGGTCGTAGTCACCGGCCTGGCCGCGCATGTAGATCATGCCGTTGATCGCCGTGCACCCGCCGAGCACCTTGCCGCGCGGATAGGCGAGCGAGCGGCCGTTGAGGCCTGCCTCCGCCTCGGTCCGCATCATCCAGTCGGTGCGGGGATTGTTCATGCAGTAGAGGTAGCCGACGGGAATGTGGATCCACGGATAGGTGTCGCGGCCGCCGGCCTCGAGCAGCAGGACGCGCGTCCGCGGGTCCTCGCTGAGCCGGTTGGCGAGCACGCAGCCCGCCGTCCCGGCGCCGACGATGATGTAGTCGTAGCGCCCGTCGGTTTCCCCTGCCGCCATCGCTAAGCTTCCTCCACCCCCGCCATGTGCCGCCAGACCGGTCGCATCGCCTCGGTGATCATGGAGTAGATACGGTAGCGCTCCGCGTAGTGGGAGGCCATGCCCGGGTCGGCCGCGACATGCGCGGCGGGGCGCGTCATCCGCCGCACGCCGGCGGGAAGATCGGGGAAGATGCCCGCCCCGACACCGGCGGCGATGGCGGCGCCGAGAGCGCCGGCCTCCCCGCATTGCGGGACCGACACCGGGATGCCGAGGATGTCGGCGAACATCTGCGGCCAGACGACGCTCCGTGCGCCGCCCCCCGAGAGCGCCGCGCGGTCGAAGCGGAGCTCGGCGGCGCGCAGCACGTCGACGTGGCGGCGGTGCTCGAAGACGACGCCCTCGAAGAGCGCGCGGACGAGATGCGCCGCGCCGTGCCAGCCGGCAATGCCGGTGAAGCCGGCACGCATCTCCGCGCCCTGCCGCGAGCCGTGGAGATAGGGGTGGAAGAAGGGATCGTCGCGCGACGGTACGACGTCCGCGACGAGACGGTTGCAGACGGCGAAGGGATCGGGGTGGTCACCGCCCCGCGCCACCAGTTCCCGCACATACCATTCGAGATTGGCGGCGGAGGTCGCGCTCGATTCGATCGCCATCAGCCGGCCCTGGTCGAAGGCCGAGACCATGAAGACGCCGCGGTCGACGATCGCCCGCGAGGCGACCACCTGGTTGATGCTCCAGGTGCCGGCGATGATCGACGCCTCCCCCGGTTCGACCACGCCCGAGCCGAGGGCGTTGGCCACAACGTCGAAGAGCCCGGCGACCACCGGCGTCCCCGCCGCGAGCCCGGTCGCCGCCGCCGCCTCGGCGGTGACGGTGCCGGCGACGTCCGTCGGCCAGAGGAGTTCGGGGAGCAGGTCGCATTCATCGGCGAGGCCGTAGGCGGCGAGGAGGCCGTCGTCGTACCCGCAACCGGGGAGCCGGAGGAGCCCGGCGCCGCTCATGTCCGAGACGTCCGAGGTGCGGCGACCGGTCAGGCGGAAGGCGATGTAGTCCTTGCAGAGGAAGGCCGTGCCGGCGGCGGCATAGGCATCCTGGGCATGGCGGCGGAGCCAGGCGAGCAGCGTCGGCATCTGCGACGGCCATGGCTCCTGGAGGCAGATCGCATGGAGCCGGGCGCCGTTGCCATCGGCCCGGAGCGCATCGGCGAGGCCGGCGGCGCGGCTGTCGAGGGACTGCATGCCGAGGAGCGGATCGCCGCGCCGGTCGAGAAGGTAGAGGCCGTTGCCGTGGCCCGCGCAACCGACGGCCGCGATGGAGCCGGGGTGCGCATCGGCCTGCGCCAGGCAATCGCGAATGACCGCGGCGGCGTTGCCCCACAGCTCCACCATGTCGCGCTCGACATGGCCCGGCGCCGGCCGGTGCGACGTACCGTGCCGCTCGCTGGCGGCAAGCTGGCGGCCGTCCGCGTCGAACAGCACGGCCTTGATGACGGTGTTGCCGGCGTCGAGGCCGAGCAGGAGGCCGTCGGGCTCAGCCACTCCGGTAGATCTCCCAGGCCTCGTCGCCCGAGGCGCCGCGGTGGATCATCGCCATGAGCGCGGCGACCACCCGCCGCGGGTTGTCGTGCTGGTAGATGTTGCGGCCGTAGACGAGGCCGTGGGCACCCTGCATGAGCAGCGCCGCCGACTTGGCGAAGACGGTGCGGAGATCCTCCTTGCCGCCGCCGCGGACCAGCACGGGCACGCGGGCGGCCTCGACCACGCGGTGGAAGGCGGCCGGGTCGCCGGTCGGGTCGGCCTTGATGATGTCGGCGCCCATCTCGGCGGCGAGGCGCACCAGCGGCACGATCTTCTCCGCGTCGCCGTCGACCTGGTAGCCGCCGCGGACGTCGTTGGGCAGCATCACGAGCGGTTCGATCATCAGGGGCATGCCGTATTTCGAGCACGCCGCCCGCGTCGCGGCAATGTTGGCGACGCATTGCCGGAAGAGCTCCGGCTCGTCGGGCAGCATGAAGAGGTTCACCACGACGCAGGCAGCATCCATCTCGAGCGCCCCGACGATCGGCTCGTCCCGGTTCTGGAGCTCGGCCCACATCACGCGATGGCGACGGTCGTTGTAGGGGTTGCCCATGTCGATCCGCATGACCAGCGCCGGCTTGTCGCGCTCGGGCCGTGCCTGCATCAGGTCGGCCTGGCCGTAGTTCATCTGGATCGCGTCGGGGCCGGCGGCGATGAGCTGGTCGACGACCGCGCCGATGTCCTCGAGGCCGGGCATGAAGGTCGCCTCGTTGCAGACGCCGTGGTCGATCGCCACGTCGAGACAGCGGCCGTTCCGAAACAGGCGGTTCATTCGCGCCTTCTGACTTATGCGCATGCGAGACTCCGTGTCGGGTTGCGATCGCGGTCGGTGAGAATAGCCTCGCTCAGCCCGTGGTCACGGGCGAGACCGGCGCGAAAGGCGAGCTCCTGGTCGACGGTCGATTCCGGCGTCCAACCGAGCTCCTCGGCGAGGAGCTCGGTGGTCCGCGCTATGACGGCCGAAGAGAGGCATCCGGTGATGGCCAGCGACGTGCGGCGCTGCAACAGGTCGGCATGGGTGCGCGCGTTCTCGTGGCGGATGAGGTAGCGGAGCTCGGCCTCGGTGTAGGCCGTGCCGGATAACGGCACATCGGACTGGTCGCGGCAGAAGGCGAGGATCGCCGCCGCGGCTGAGCCATAGTGAGACACCGCATGGTCGGCGCGCCCGGCGGAAACACCGAAATCGGCGGCAAGGGTCGCGAGCAGCGCCTCCCGACCCGGATCGTCCTCCGGGAACCCGCCGCCGCCGCCGATCCGGCGCTCCTCGGTCCGGACGGTCCGCGGGATGCCGAGGATCGCCAGCGCCCGGTCGGCCGCCTGCTCGCCGAAGGCGCGAAATGTCGTCCACTTGCCGCCGACGAGGCAGAGG
>JAEZEN010000168.1 GCA_023433185.1 Pseudomonadota bacterium
GGGCTCCTCGAGGAGCATCTGGCTCGCCTGCCTGCAGAGGTCGGGATTGCCGACGAGTACCGGGATGATGTGGGTGTCCGACGGCATGACGGGGAGCCGGGCCGCGGTGAGCGCCGCCTTGGCGGCAGCGACGGCGCGCTGCTGGCCGGCGCGCTCGGCCGAGGACTGCTTGAGGTGACGGATCGAGGTCGTCGCCGCCGCAGCGATCGCCGGCGGCAGCGCCGTGGTGAAGATAAAGCCGGGCGCGTAGGAGCGAATCGTGTCGACGATGACGCGGCTCGCCGCGACGTAGCCGCCCAGCGCGCCGAAGGCCTTGGCGAGGGTGCCCTCGATCACGTCGATGCGGGCCATCTCGCCGTCGCGCTCGGCAATGCCGCCGCCGCGCGGGCCATACATGCCGACCGCATGGACCTCGTCGAGATAGGTCATCGCGCCGTACTTCTCGGCGAGGTCGGCGATGCGGCCGATCGGGGCGATGTCGCCGTCCATCGAGTAGACCGATTCGAAGGCGATCAGCTTCGGCCGGACGCGGCTCTGCTGCTTGAGCAGGTCCTCGAGGTGGTCGAGGTCGTTGTGCCGGAAGATGAGCTTCTGAGCGCCCGAGCGCCGCACGCCCTCGATCATCGAGGCATGGTTCAGCTCGTCGGAGAGAATGACGCAGTCCGGCAGCATCTTGGCGATGGTCGAGATCGCCGCCTCGTTCGAGACGAAGCCCGAGGTGAAGACCAGCGCCGACTCCTTGCCGTGAAGGTCGGCGAGTTCGGCCTCAAGTTCGACGAGCGGGTGGTTGGTGCCCGAGATGTTGCGGGTTCCGCCGGCGCCGACGCCCATGCGCCGGGCCGCATCCGTCATCGCCGACAGCACCGCCTCGTGCTGGCCCATGCCGAGGTAGTCGTTCGAACACCAGACGACGATCTCGCGCGTCTCTCCCTCGCTGCGCCACAACGCATACGGGTACCGCCCCGCAATCCGCTCGAGATCCGCGAATACGCGATAGCGTCGTTCCGCATGGAGGGCGGCAATGGCCTCCGCGAAGATCGCCTGATAGTCCATGGGGGAACCCTGCATTCTAGAACCCTGCGAAGTTATGACGGGCGCGGTATCAAGTCCACTGGCACTTTGACGCGCCGCACATCACAGGGGCTTGATCCTGATCAACAATGCGCCCGAACGCGCACCAGCCCTCACCCGGTATAGGAGACGCCGCGATAGCGCATGCCGACCTGGACGGCGCTGACGATGATCCGCGACAGGATTTCCATGTCGACGGGCATGTTCGGCCGCCACACGTCGAGCAGCAGCGCAATCCGCGGCTCGTCGGCATTGTTCATGACCTCATGCGGAAATGTATCGTCCCACAGGAGACACTCCCCGTCGGAAATCCGGTACTCGCGATCGTCGATCATCATGATCGTCGCCGGCCGGCCGCCCTCCTCCCGCGGAATCCTGAGCCCCAGATGAAACCGCATCACGCCGCGGAACGGGCCGCGATGCCGGGGAATGTGCTTCCGCGGCGCCAGGAAGGAGACCGTCGCCGACTTGACCTCCGGGCATTCGTCGAGGAGCCGCTTGAGCGTCGGGAGCTGCGCGCAGTTCTCCGGCACCTCGACCCCATAGGCCTTGAGAATCAGCATCCGCCAGTCCTTGCCGTCATTGGCGGAGATGTCGGCCTGCTCGGGCATGATGTCGTGGAAGCGCGGCATGGATTCGAGCCGGGCCGCCACGGCCTCGTCGCGGATCCGCTCCCACGCCGCGACGAACTTCGCCGCATTGGGGAAATCGGTCTCCATGTCGAGCACCGCCGGCGCGTCTATCCGCTTCTCGTAGATGCGGCGGACGACCTCCGATGCGCGATCGTAGAACCTGGTCATGACGTTCGGTCTCCCGTCGGCCGGATGGAGTGCCGTGGCGACTCACCTGCCGGATTTCCCTCGATCATAACGAACCCATGACAGTCTGCCGATGGCCAAGGTGACGCGGTCAGGGCTGGAATCCCTCCAACCTCAATCGCTTGCGCCGACGATTGCGGTTGCCACCGGCGGCGCGGCACGGCACCATTCCGCGTGGCGACGCCCAGGGAGGTAGCGATGATCAGACCACGGGGCCTGATACTGGCGATGGCGTGCCTGCTGGCACTGGCAGGCCAGGAGGCGATGGCGGCGAAATGCGGCAACAATGCCGGCGGCTTTTCCGCCTGGTTGGAGCAGACGAAGAAGGAAGCCGTGGCGGCCGGCATCTCGCCCAAGGTGGTCTCCTCGGCCCTCAACGGCGTCACCTACGATCCGCGCGTCATCAAGCTCGATCGCAACCAGAAGCACTTCAGGCTGAGCTTCGACCAGTTCTACGCCACCCGCGCCCGTCCGCTCGAGGGGCAGGCGCGAAGCAGGCTGAAGTCCAATGCCGCCCTCCTCAACAAGATCGAGGCCCGCTATGGCGTGCCCGGCGAGGTCATCGTCGCCATCTGGGGACTGGAGACCAGCTTCGGGGGCAACACCGGCAACATGAGCGTCATCCGCTCGCTCGCCACCCTCGCCTATGACTGCCGCCGCACCGACTTCTTCACGAAGGAGCTCTACGCGGCGCTCTCGATCATCCAGCGCGGCGACATGACGTCGGCGCAGATGGTCGGCGCCTGGGCGGGCGAACTCGGCCAGACCCAGTTCCTCGCCACGTCGTATGTTCGCTTCGCCGTCGACTTCGACGGCAACGGCCGCCGCGACCTGATCCGCAGCACGGCCGACGCGCTCGCCACGACCCCCAACTACCTCAAGGGCTATGGCTGGCAGAAGGGCCAGCCCTACGGACCCGGCACCGCGAACTACGCCGTGATCGGCAAGTGGAACAAGGCGACGGTCTACCAGCAGACGATCGCGGCGCTTGCCGCGAAGATCCGCAACTAGGCCGGCGCGGTCGGGCCGGGGGGGCCGATGGAGCCAAGGAAGGTCGCGATCGCGGTCGACAGGGAGGTGACGGTCTCCGCCCTGCTCGACCGTCCGAAGGATGCGCGTGCCTGTCTCGTCCTCGCCCACGGGGCGGGCGCCGGCATGACGCATCCCTTCATGGCCGCCATCGCGGCGGGGCTCGGCGAGCGCGGGATCGCGACGCTTCGCTACAACTTCCCCTACATGGAGCGGCGCAGCCCGCGGCCCGATCCCCCGAAGGTCGCGACGGCGGCGGTGCGGGCGGCCGTGACGGAGGGTTCCCGGCTCATGCCGAAGCTGCCGCTCTTCGCCGGCGGCAAGTCCTTCGGGGGGCGGATGACCTCGCAGGCCGAGGCGGAGCGCCCGCTCGGCGTCCGCGGCATCGTCTTCCTCGGCTTTCCGCTCCATCCGCCGGGCAAGCGGTCCGACGAGCGGGCGGCGCATCTCGACAAGGTCGCGGTGCCGCTCCTCTTCCTGCAGGGCTCGAAGGACGCCTTCGCCGAACTCGACCTGCTGCAGCCGATGACGACGCGCCTCGGCGAGCGCGCCACGCTCACCCTCTTCGACAGCGCCGACCACTCGTTCCACGTCGCCGCGAAGACCGGCAAGCGTGACGCCGATATCCGCCGGGAACTGATCGACTCCGCCGCGACCTGGATGCTGGCGCTGCTGTGAGGGCCGCGTCCGGCGACCCGGCCGCTCAGTCCTCCGGCACGAGCGCGTCGAGATCGGCGAGCGACAGCGCGTCGTTGTAGATGCCGGCACCGACCTGGTAGGGTTGGCCCTCCACCGCGAGCATGTAGCTGACCTTGCGGAATGCATCCTCCGTATAGGCGAGCTCGCCTTCGGCGGCCGGAACCGGCTTCGGCCAGACGTAATCGGCCCAGCTCCCGCCAGGTACCTTCGCGGCGTCGCAGAGGTCGGCTCCGTAGGCCTTGCCGTCGGCGTCCTCGAGGCCGGAGATCGTGATGCCACGGCTCGCGGCGACCGCATGGGCGACGATCAGGTCCGCCGCGCAGTCGTAGACGAAGACATAGGTATCCTTCCAGATGTAGGGCGAGCCTTCCGCCCCGATCGCTTCGAGCCCGCCCGCGCCGTCCCGTGCAAGCTGGGCCGCGGCGTCGCGCACCTTGGCGATCACCTCCTCGGGCGTGGCGCCGTCCTCGGCGACGGCGGCTCCCGCCCCCAGCGCAACCGCCAGGCCGGCCGCCAGCAGCATCTTCCCCATGAGCTCCTCCCTCCCTTGCGTCGATCCCGTCGATCCCTGGGCGCGCTCGCGACTGTGACAGCCCGCACCGCAAGGGTCAAAGGCGCGGAAGGCGTGCCGCTCACTCCGTCTCGTCCTCGTAGCCGACCATGTGGAGCGGCCGGGCGGCGATGCCGTTGAGGGCGCACCAGCGGACCAGCGCCTCCTCGCGGCCATGGGTGACCCAGACCTCGCGCGGGGCGAGCTCGGTGATGGTCGCGGTCAGTTCGTCCCAGTCGGCATGGTCGGAGAGGATGAGGGGGAGTTCGACATTGGCCTGCTTCGCCCGCTGGCGGATGCGCATCCAGCCCGAGGCGTAGCAGGCGACGGGATCGGGAAAGCGCCGGGCCCAGCGCTCGGCGATCTCCGACGGCGGGCAGACGACCAGCGCCCCGGCGAAGTCGCCCTTCTTCCCCGTCGCCACCGTCGCCGGAGCGAGCGGCCCGAGGGCGACGCCCTCCTCCTCGTAGAGCCGGCAGAGCTTCTCCATGGCGCCGTGCAGGTAGATGGTCCGGTCGTAACCCTGGTCGCGGACCATTCGGATGACGCGCTGCGCCTTGCCGAGCGAATAGGCGCCGACGAGATGGGCGCGCTCGGGGAACTGGGCGAGCGAGGCGATGAGGCGGGCGATCTCCGCCTCGGCCGGCGGATGGCGGAACACCGGCAGGCCGAAGGTCGCCTCGGTGATGAAGATGTCGCACGGCACCGGCACGAAGGGCAGGCAGGTCGGGTCTCCCCGGCGCTTGTAGTCGCCCGAGGCGACGATGCGGAGGCCGCCCGACTCGACCGCGATCTGGGCCGAGCCGAGGACGTGGCCGGCGGGCTGGAAGGTGACGGTCGCGTCGCCGATCCGCATCGCCGCGCCGAGCGGCGCCTCCTGCTGCGCCGCGGTGAAATCCGCGCCGTAGCGGGCAGCCATAATGCGGAGCGTCTGGCGCGTCGCCAGCACGGCACCGTGGCCGGCGCGGGCGTGGTCGGCATGGCCGTGGGTGATGAGCGCCCGCTCCACGGGCCGCGTCGGGTCGATGTGGAAGCCGCCCGCCTTCGACCACAGGCCGGCGGGAGTCGGGCAGAGCAGGTCCTCGGGGCGCATCCCGGGGAAGATAGGGAGGCGCGGCGCCACCGGCCAGCCTCAGCCCGACGGCGGCAGCATGAAGCGGAACCAGCGGCCGGGAAGCGCCACCACCGCGAGCCCGGCGAGGATGAGGACCATGCCGGCGAGACGCACGGCACCGAAGGTCTCGCCCAGCACCAGCGCCGCCGAGAGCGTGCCGAAGACCGGGACGAGCAGCGAGAACGGCGCCGCCACGGCCGCGGGGTAGAGGCGCATCAGGTGCCCCCAGACGCCGTAGCCGAAGGTGGTCGAGACGAAGGCGAGGTAGAGCACCGCGCCGACGGCGAGCCACGTCGGCTGCGTCGCGGCCGGGACGATCCGCCCCGGTCCCTCGATGGCGAGCGAGAGGAGAAGGAGCGGGCCGGCGGCGATGAGGCTCGCCCACGAGACCAGCGCCAGCAGGTCGACGTTCCGCGCCTGGCGGAGGAGCAGGTTGCCCGCCGCCCAGCAGCACGCCGCGCCGAGCAGCATGAGGAACCCGGCGAGGGTCACGCCGCCCGCCCCGACCGTGGCACCGATCAGCACGAGGCCGAGCAGGGCGACCGCGCCGCCGCCGGCCTGCCGCGGCGTCGGCCGCTCGCCGACCACCAGCGCGGCGAAGAGGATGGTGAGGAAGGCCTGGACCTGGAGGCCGATCGAGGCGAGGCCGGGCGGCATGCCGACCGCCATCGCCGGGAAGAGCAGCCCGAACTGGCCGACATAGAGGGTGAGCGAGACCGCGATCAGCATGCGCCACGACATCGCCGGGCGCGGCAGGAAGAGGCAGGGCAGCGCCGCGAGCCCGAAGCGCACCGCCGCGAGGAGCAGCGGCGGCACGTCGCTGAGCGCCACCGCGACGACGACGAAGTTGAAGCCCCAGAACAGGGCGAGCACGAGGGCGAGGACGATGTGGCGGGGCTGCACGGGGACGATGCCGGCGGTGAGGATCGCGCCTTGTGGCATGGCGGCGGGCGGGACGCCACCGGACTCCTGGTGCGGAAAACCTGTTCGGTCGGGCACGCGTCCTCCTTCCCGCGCCGCGCCGGCGGCCGGGTCGTTGCGGTGGTCGGTTCCCGGCGAACCGGGGGGTGGCGGACGCCGGCACCGTGCCGGGTCGGGCAGTCCGAAGGGAAGGCGCGTTGCCGGCGCCCGCCGCGGCGGCTTTGAGCTCCCGGGCTCGGCGCTCTTCACCGGCCCGCAGGGGCCGGTTTAAGCCTTGAAGGCGGCCGTCC
>JAEZEN010000171.1 GCA_023433185.1 Pseudomonadota bacterium
CCTTCGGGGCACTGCATTCCTTCTATTCAGCGCCGGGCCAGACCTTCTGCATCGGCCTCTTCATCGTGGTCATCGGCCGGGACCTGGCGATCAGCCCGGCGGAGATCGGCGGCCTCTATCTGGCTGCGACGCTCGCTTCGGCGGTGACGCTGCTCTTCGTCGGCCAGTGGATCGACCATGTCCGTCTCATCCACTTCAGCGCCGCGGTGGTCACCGGCCTCGCGATCGCCTGCTTCGTCATGGCCGCCGCGATCGGCCCGTTGACGCTGCTTCTCGGGTTCTACGCCCTCCGCCTGACGGGCCAGGGTCTCATGATCCATGTCGAGGCGACGGCGACGGCACGCGCCTTCGAGGCCGAACGGGGACGCGCCCTCGGCCTCACCGCGCTCGGCGTGCCGCTGTCCGAGGTGATCTTCCCGCCGCTTGCCATCCTCGGCATCGCCGCACTCGGCTGGCGCTCGACCTACGCCCTGTTCGGTGCCGTCGCCCTCGTCTGCCTCCTGCCGCTGACCCAGTGGCTGCTCTCCGGCATCCGCCGTTCGCCGCCACCCGGCGGGCATCGCGGCGGCGCGTGGCGTGGTCTCGTCGCCGGCATGGCGCTTCTCGCCCGCTCCCGCTTCGTCTGGGCGGCCCTGCCAGGCCTCGCCGTGATGCCCTTCGTGACCACCGCCGTGATGTTCTACATCACCGCCATCGCGGCAGCGAAGGGCTGGCCGGCCGGGCTCATCGCCGCCAGCTTCCCGGCGAGCGCCATCGCCCACGTCTTCGGCCTGTTCGCCTCGGGCATGGTGATCGACCGCGTCTCGGCGCGGCGGATGTTTCCCTTCCAGTCGATTCCCGTCGCCGTCGCCGTGGCTCTTCTCGGCCTCGTCTCGGCGCCGTGGGCATTGCCGGTCGCCTTCGCCCTGATCGGACTCGGCGGCGGCTTCATGAAGCCCGTCGTCACCGCTGTGTGGGCGGAACTGTTCGGGCTCTCCGTGCTCGGCACGATCCGGAGCGCCGTAGCCATGTACATGGTGGTGATGTCGGCGGTGTCGCCGTTCGTCTTCGGCAGCCTGATCGAGGCGGACTACGCGGTGGACGCGATCCTCATCGCCTTTGCCATCGGCAGTGTGGTCTGCCTGCTGCCGTCGTTCTACGCCGCCCTGCGCCGATGGTCCTGAGTGCGCGGCGTCACGCGCCGCGGCTGCCGCCGATGCTGACGCAGAGCATCCGGCAGGGCACGTCGTAGGGTACGCTCCAGCCGTGGCGGGTGCCGTTCTGGACGACGGTGTCGCCGGGATTGAGCGTCACCGTTTCGCCGCCATCGAGGCGGAGTTCGCAGCGACCGGAGATGATGTAGACGAAGTCGGTCGAATCCGTCCGGTGCATCCCCGGCTCGGTCTCGTCCATCGCGCGGAGCAGGCCGGGAAGGACGCGCTCGGCGTCCGCCGTCGCCGCCGCCATGTCGAGGTCCGCCGGGCGCGGCGTCGCGTCGGGCGGGACGGTGATGATCTCGAAGCGGTAGCTGCCGGGTGCGTCGGGGAACCAGCTCCGGTAGGGCGGCTCGCTGCCGTCGTCGGATAGGCGGGGGCCTTGGCGCCGCCCCAGAAGTAGAAGAACTCCGCGCCGGGCATGAGGGCGATGCGCTTCGCCGCCACCGGGGCGTCGCTCACCACGACGGAACGGCCGTCCGGCGAGGTGCCCGTCACGACGCGGCGCACGCCCTCCGACATGGCGGCCCCCTCAGACGTTGAATTTGAAGAGCAGGACGTCGCCGTCCTTCACGACGTAGTCCTTGCCTTCGTCGCGCGCCTTGCCGGCCTCCTTCGCCGCCTGCTCGCCGCCGAGGGCGATGAAGTCGCCATAGGCGATGGTCTGGGCGCGGATGAAGCCCTTCTCGAAGTCGGTGTGGATCACGCCTGCCGCCTGCGGCGCCCGCGTGCCGGCCGGGATGGTCCAGGCGCGGACTTCCTTGGGACCGGCGGTGAAATAGGTGATCAGTCCGAGCAGCGCATATCCGGAGCGGATGAGGCGGTCGAGGCCTGGCTCCTCGAGGCCGAGCGAATCGAGGAAGTCGCGCTGCTCGGTGTCGGCGAGCTGCGCGATCTCGGCCTCGATCGCCGCCGAGATGACCACGGACGCGGCGCCTTCGGCCGCGGCCATCGCCTCGACGCGGGCGGAGAGCGCATTGCCGGTCGCGGCCGAGCCCTCGTCGACATTGGCGACGTAGAGGACGGGCTTGGCGGTGAGGAGGTTGAGGGCGGCGAAGGCCTTCTCCTCCCCCGCCGGGATGTCGGCGGTGCGGGCCGGCTTGCCGGCGCCGAGCACCGCGAGCGCGGCGTCCATCAGCGCGACTTCGGCCTTGGCGTCCTTGTCGCCGCCCTGGGCACGCTTGCGCAACTGCGTCACGCGCCGCTCGAGGCTCGCGAGATCGGCCAGCATCAGCTCGGTGTTCACGGTCTCGGCGTCGGCCACGGGGTCGACGCGGCCCTCGACATGGGTGATGTCGCCGCCCTCGAAGCAGCGCAGCACGTGGACGATCGCGTCCACCTCGCGGATATTGGCAAGGAACTGGTTGCCGAGGCCCTCGCCCTTCGAGGCGCCGCGGACAAGGCCGGCGATGTCGACGAAACTGATCCGGGTCTGTCTCTTTATACACATCTCCGAGCCCACGAGACGCTCATGAATCGGGGTTGGCGGGGTGGGGGGGGAAAAAAA
>JAEZEN010000494.1 GCA_023433185.1 Pseudomonadota bacterium
GCGAGGCCGTCGACGCCGAGCCACGGAAAGCGCGCCGCAAGCGCCGCAGCATCGAGGTGGAGGATCTCCGCGCCGAGCGAGACCTGGAGCGCGTGGTTGTCGCGGAGGGACGCGGCCCCGGCGGCCGTGGCGAGGAACAGATAGCCGCCCTCGACCAGGCCCAGGTCGGGGTGCTCGCCGTCGACGGCGAGGAGGTCGCCGGCACGGCGGAGGAAGTCGATGCCGTAGAGCGACAGCGACACGTTCACCGCGCACGAGAACTGCTGGCGGATGCCGCCGGCCGAGAGTGCGGTTGCGGCGCGGGCGAGGGTCGGGTCGCGCTCGATGAGGAGGATGCGCCCGGCGAAGTTCGGGTCGGCGGCGAGATGCCAGGCCGCCGAAGCGCCATGCGCCGCGCCGCCGACGATGACGACGTCGCAGGCTCTCATGCCAGCGCGACGTAGACGCGTCGCCACGGCGCGGCGTCGACCAGCCGCCAGCGATGGCCGCCGCCCGTCACGTCCTCGGCGAGCAGCACGTCGCCGGGACGGATCGTCAGGGTGGCTCCGGAGCGGGTCTCGAAGACGAGGGTGCCGGAAAGCGTGATGACGTACTGGCGGCAGGGCGCGTTGTGCCAGTCGAGCCCCGAACCGGCCGCGGTTTCCTCGAAGCTGATGCCGGTGACGGTCTCGCGCGCCGAGATGGCATTGACGGCGTCCTGCGTGGTCCAGGGGACGACGTCATCGCCGAAGTGCGACTGGCCGTCCGGGCCGGTCGAAAGGCGGACGAGGCGGATGGTCATGGCGTTCCTCCGGCCGTGCCGAACCAGGCGGCGCGGGTCGCCGCGAACCATGGGTCGGCCATGATCTTCGCCTGGGCCGCGGCAATGGCGGTGAGCAGCGCGTCGTTGCCGGGCGCGACGGCAATGGCGATACGCTCGCGGGTCGGCACCCTGCAGACGACGCGGAGCCCGGCATGATCCTTCACGAGCTCGGTCAGCACCGGCTGGAGCTTGATCACCGCGCCGATGCCCCCGGCGGCGAGATCGTTCAGGGCCGTACCGATGGCGGAGTACGGGTAGTAGCGGATGCCGGCGATAAGGCCCTGGGCCAGCAGCTTCCGGGCGACGATGTCGGATGTGTTGCCGCGCTGGATGCCGACGGTCATCCCCTTCAGCCCGGACACCGAGCGGATGCCGGGATGGCGCGCGACGCTCACGGCGACGCCCTGGTCGAAGGTGAGATAGGGCGGCGCGAAGCGCGCGACCTTCTCCCGCGGTGCCGTGATGGTGGTGCCGGAGATGACCGCGTCCCAGTCGCGCCCGAGGCCGGCGAAGATGCCGTCGAAGTCCTCCCCCGTGAAGCGGACGGGCTCCCGGCGGAGACCGATCGCGGTGCAGATGCGCTCCATCAGCGCGGCGTCGAACCCGCCGTCGGGCGCGACCTCGAACGGCGGATCGGGGAAGGCCGAGGCGACCTTGAACACGCCGGGCGCGAGGGTGAGGGCCGCCATTGCCTCAGCCCACCGCCGTCAGCGGCCGGTCGACGACCTTCCGCAGCGAGAACTTCGATTCGATCCTGGCGACCCCGGGCAGGTGGCCGAGCACGTTGGCATGGAGCCGCTCGAAATCCGCCAGGTCGCGGGCGACGATCTGCACCAGGTAGTCGCTCGCCCCCGACATCAGGTGGCAGCCGAGGACGTTGGGGCAGGCGGCGAGGCTCTGCTCGAAGGCCCGCAGCGCGTCGTCGTTCTGGCGCTCGAGGGTGATCTCGACGAAGGCGGTGATGCCAAGGCCGAGAGCCTGGGGGTCGATGGTCGCGCGGTAGCCGGCGATGACGCCCGCCGCCTCGAGATTCTGGATGCGGCGGGTGCAGGCCGACGGCGACAGGCCGACGCCGGCCGCGACCTCGACCGTCGACAGCCGGCCGTTGCCGGCAAGGGCCGCGATGATCTTCCGGTCGAAGGCGTCGACTTGCATGAATTCGCCGAGAAGGGGCTCGATTGCAGTTGAATCGTGTGTCGAATGCCGGTTGGGAGCCAGACATATCACGGAAACGCCGCGCCCACATCAATAGACTAACGGCAGTGAACAATTCGGGAGGCTGTCATGCTGGTCGGAGTTCCCAAAGAGATCAAGAGCGGCGAGGCGCGGGTCGGGGTCACCCCCGGCGCCGCGTCGGAATATGTCGCCCATGGCCACACCGTGCTGGTCGAGACCGGCGCGGGCGCCGGCATCGGCATGGACGACGACGCCTACCGGGCCGCGGGGGCGACCATCGCCGCGACGGCGGCGGAGATCTTCGCCCGGGCCGACATGATCGTGAAGGTCAAGGAGCCGCAGCCGGCGGAATGGGCGCAGCTCCGGCGGGGCCAGATCCTCTACACCTATCTCCACCTCGCCGCCGATGCCGCGCAGGCCAGGGGCCTCATGGACTCGGGCGTGTCGGCGATCGCCTACGAGACCGTCACCGACGATCTCGGCGGGCTGCCGCTGCTCGCCCCGATGAGCGAGGTCGCCGGCCGGCTGTCGATCCAGGCCGCGGCGACGGCGCTCCAGAAGCCGAACGGCGGCCGCGGCGTGCTGCTCGGCGGCGTGCCCGGCGTGCGGCCCGGCAAGGTGACGGTGATCGGCGGCGGCGTGGTCGGCACCGAGGCGGCGCGGATGGCGGTCGGCATCGGCGCCGAGGTCACCGTCCTCGACAAGTCCCTGCCGCGGCTCCGGGCGCTCGACGACATGTTCCGCGGCCGCATCCGCACCCGCTATTCGACCCGCGACGCGCTGGCCGAGGAGGTCTTCTCGGCCGACGCGGTGATCGGCGCGGTGCTGATCCCCGGGGCGGCCGCGCCGAAGCTGGTCACCCGGCCGATGCTGGCGCGGATGAAGCCCGGCTCGGTGCTGGTCGACGTCGCCATCGACCAGGGCGGCTGCTTCGAGACCTCGCATCCGACGACCCATGCCGACCCGACCTTCGTCGTCGACGGCATCGTCCATTACTGCGGCGCCAACATGCCCGGCACCGTGCCGCTGACCGCGAGCGAGGCGCTCAACAACGCGACGCTGCCGCTCGGCCTGATGCTTGCCGACCACGGGCTCGCGGCGCTCGCCCGCGACCACCATCTCCGCAACGGCCTCAACGTCCACGAGGGCCGCATCACCCACCCTGCCGTCGCCGAGGCCCTCGGCCTCGACCTCACGGAAGCAGACCTCGCGGCCTGACAGCCTGTCCTACCGACGCGCGGGCCGACCGGCCCGCCGGTCACGCCGGCGGGTCGTCTTGTGTTGTCGGGGACCGCAAGAACCGGGTGGCTCGGCAACCGCTCCATGGGCATACGTCGCGACCTCAGGGATCGAGACCGATCCCCAATTGCGATCGGAGCGGACTGATGAACATCCTGACCAACAAGGTCGCGATCGTCACCGGAGCGAGTTCCGGAATCGGACGAGCAACTGCGAAGCTTTTCGCCGACGAGGGTGCGGCCGTCGTGGTGACGGCGCGCCGCAAATCGGAGCTCGAGCTGCTCGTCGCCGAGATCGAAGACGTGGGCGGCAGCGCTATCGCGCTCCCCGGCGACATTCGGGCGGACGAGCATTGCCGGGCATTGGTGGAGGTCGCGGTCGAACGTTTCGGCGGACTGGATATCGCGTTCAACAATGCCGGGGCCATTGGTCGAATGGTCCCGGCTCCGGATCTGTCGATCGGCGATTGGCGCGAGACGCTCGACACGAACCTCACGAGCGCCTTTCTTTGCGCGAAGCACCAGGTGCCGGCCATGATCGCCCGCACTGGCGGATCGATCGTCTTCACCTCGACCTTCGTCGGCCACACCGTCGGCTTCCCGGGCATGGCCGCCTATGCGGCAAGCAAGGCGGGGCTCGTCGGGCTGACTCAGGTGCTCGCGGCCGAACTTGGCGCGAAGGGCATCAGGGTAAACACCATCGCGCCGGGCGGCACCGACACTCCCGCCAACCATGCCAACGCGCCGGGTGCCCCGCCCGAAGTGCGCAGTTACGTCGAAGGTCTTCATGCCCTGAGGCGCCTTGCGACCCCTGAGGAGATCGCGCGATCGGTCCTACATCTCGCCTCGGACGCCTCAAGCTTCGTGACCGGAACGACCTTCATGGTGGATGGCGGCGTCTCGATCAGCCGGAACTGAGCGGGACTCCTCCTGATCGGCTCGCCGGCGCCGGCGGGCCCCATCGTTTCTTCGGGGGTTGTCCGCTGAGCGTATTCCGCTACAAGGCGCGGCCATGACCCAGCTCACCGACACCCAGCTCGCCGAAGCCCTCGTCCCCGCGGCGATCGCGGCGGGCGAGGCCATCCTCAAGGTCCGCGCCGGTAGCGTCGCCGTCAGCCACAAGGCGGACGCCTCGCCGGTCACCGAGGCCGACAACGCCGCCGAGGCGATCATCCTCGCGGCGCTCGCGACGATCGCGCCCGGCGTGCCGGTGGTGGCCGAGGAGGCGGTCGCCGCCGGGCGGCTGCCGCAGGTCGACGGTGCCTTCTTCCTGGTCGACCCGCTCGACGGCACCAAGGAGTTCGTCAAGGGCGGCGACGACTTCACGGTCAACATCGCGCTTGTCCGGGACGGGGCGCCGGCGATGGGCATCGTGCTCGCCCCCGCCACCGGGACGCTCTATGTCGGGGTCGCCGGTGTGGGCGCCTGGATGGCCAGCGTCTCCGACCTCGCGGCCCGCACGCCGATCGTCGTGCGTGATCCGGCGGACAGGATCGACGTCGTCGCATCCAAGT
>JAEZEN010000512.1 GCA_023433185.1 Pseudomonadota bacterium
TGGGCTCGGAGTTGTGTTTAAGAGACAGGGCGGGATCCGGCCCCGCGCCACGCTTGGGGACCATGGGGGGGCGGCGACGGGAGGCGCGCGGGCACGCACCCTTCGCGACCTGCCCAGGAAAGCGGCGGACGGCGCCCGGCGGCTGAAGGGCGCGGCGGCAGTCCCGCCGCCGCCGAAGACCGGACCTAGCCGAGCTCCTCGCGGAGGAGTTCGATCCGCAGCCACTCCTCCTCCATCCGCGAGACCTCGGCCCGCGCCTTCTCGAGCGCGGCGCCGGCTTCGGCGAACCTTCCCGGGTCGCGGGCGTAGAGACCGGCATCGGCGAGCACCGCCTCGAGCCGGGCGATCTCCGCCATACGTGCCTCGATCTCGCCGGGCAGCACCTTGAGCGCGTGCTCGTCCTTGAACGAGAGCCGCCGGCGGGGCGTCGGGGCCGCGGCGGGCGGAGAAGGCCGCGCCGGCGTATCCGCCTTCGGCCTGGCTTCGCCGGGGCGGGCGGCGATGCCGCTTCCGCGTTGCGCCACCATGTCCGAATAGCCGCCGGCATACTCCGTCCAGCGCCCGTCCCGTCCGTCCGCGAGCAGCGTCGAGGTCGCCACGCGGTCGATGAAGTCGCGGTCGTGGCTCGCCATGATCAGCGTGCCGGGATAGTCGGCGAGCATCTCCTGAAGGAGATCGAGGGTCTCGAGGTCGAGGTCGTTGGTCGGCTCGTCGAGGACGAGGAGGTTCGACGGCCGTGCCAGCGCGCGGGCGAGCATCAGCCGGGCCTTCTCGCCGCCCGACAGCACCTTCACCGGCGTCCGCGCCTGCTCGGGGCGGAAGAGGAAATCCTTCATGTAGCCGATGACGTGGCGCGCCTGGCCGCCGACCACGACGTTGTCGCCGCGGCCGCCGGTGAGCGTCGCCGCGACCGTCTCCTCCGGGTCGAGGCTCTCGCGGCGCTGGTCGAGGGTGGCGATCTCGAGGTTGGCACCGAGCTTCACCGTGCCGGCGTCGGGCGCCAGGGCCCCGGTGAGCAGGTTGATCAGGGTCGTCTTCCCGACCCCGTTGGGGCCGACCACGGCAATCCGGTCGCCACGCTCGATGCGCATCGACACATCGCGGACGATCGGCCGGTCGCCATAGCTCTTGGCGACGCCGTCCGCCTCGATCACCAGCCTGCCCGAGACCGCGGCTTTGGCCGGCGCAAGTTTCGCGTTGCCCGTCGGGCGGTTGGCGAGCGCCTCCCTCCGCGCCGCCCGGAACTGCTCCAGCCCGCGCAGCCGTCCCTGGTTGCGCTTCCGTCGCGCCGTCACGCCGTAGCGCATCCAGTGCTCCTCCTCGGCGATACGCTGGTCGAGCTTGTGGCGGTCGCGCTCCTCGTCCTCGAGCACCTGGTCGCGCCACGCCTCGAAATGGGCGAAGCCGCGATCGAGGCGGCGCGTGACGCCCCGGTCGAGCCACACCGTCGCCGCCGAGAGCGTCTCGAGGAAGCGCCGGTCGTGGCTGATCATCACCAGCGCCGAGCGCAGGCCCCTCAGCGTCGTCTCGAGGGCCTCGATGGCGACGAGGTCGAGATGGTTGGTCGGCTCGTCGAGGAGCAGGATGTCCGGTTCGGGCGCCAGCACCCGGGCCAGCGCCGCCCGCCGCGCCTCGCCGCCGGAGAGGCGGCGCGGATCCTCGTCGCCGCCGAGCCCGAGTTCCTCGATGAGGTAGCGCGCGCGATAGGCGTCGTCGCCGGGGGCGAGGCCCGCCTCGACATAGGCGAGCACCGAATCGTGGCCGGCGAAATCCGGCTCCTGCGGCAGATAGCGAACCGTCACCGACGGCTGCAGGAAGCGCTCGCCCGCGTCGAACGGCGCGAGCCCGGCGGCGATCTTGAGGAGCGTCGACTTCCCGGAGCCGTTCCGCCCCACGATGCAGAGCCGCTCGCCCGCGGCAACGCTGAGATCGGCGCTTCGCAGGAGCGGCGTTCCGCCGAAGGTCAGGGAAACGTCGCGGAGAAAGAGAAGCGGAGGTGACGCCAATGCGAGATCCGGTCTGCCTGTTGCGCCCTTGGCCTACCCGCGACCCGTCCCGGGATCAACCTCCGCCGCAACCGGCCGGACGGGCTGTGACCCCGGCGCGGCGGTCTGATAGGGATAGGCCGGAATGCCGTGACCCATGGGTCCGCCGTGAATCGCCACAAGCTCGACGCCACCGACCTCCGCATCCTTGCCGAGGTGCAGCGCGACGGCCGCATCACCAAGGTCGCGCTCGCCGAGCGCGTCGGCCTGTCGGCGACACCGTGCTGGAACCGGCTCCGCCGGCTCGAGGCGGCGGGCATCATCACCGGCTACCATGCGCGACTCTCGACGCGCGCGGTCCTGCCGATCATCGCCGTCTTCGTCGAGGTCAAGCTCGGCGGACACCGCAAGGCCGATTTCGACCGCTTCGAGCGGGCCGTCCGCGACGTACCGCAGATCGTGTCGTGCTGGGCGACCGGCGGCAGCATCGACTACATCCTCCGCATCGCCGCCGAGGACGTGACCGCCTACCAGGCGCTGATCGACGCGCTGCTGGCCCGCGAGATCGGCATCAGCCGCTACTTCACCTTCGTCGTGACCAAGACGGTGAAGGACGAGCCGGTGACGCCGCTCGCCGAGATCCTGACGCCCGTCCCGCCGCGACGATGATTCTTCGGCAGGAAGGGCGACGGGCGAATGATCGCAGCCCGCGGTGCAGGTAAACAGCCTCCCTTTTTGTCCGGGCCGCCTATAGTCCCGGCACCTGCCCTCATCATCTCCGGGACAAAACGCCATGCTCGACGGCGGCAACGAACTCGACGCCTGGGATCGCGACCACTTCTTCCACCCATCGACGCACATGGGCATGCATGCCCGCGGCGAGACGCCCAACCGGATCATGGCGGGCGGCGAGGGCGCCTACGTCGTCGACCGCGACGGACGCCGCAGCCTCGACGCCTTCGCCGGCCTCTACTGCGTCAACGTCGGCTACGGACGGAAGGAGATCGCCGACGCGATCGCCGCGCAGGCGAGCAGCCTGCCCTACTACCACGCCTATGCCGGGCACGGCAGCGAGCCCTCGATCCGCCTCGCCAAGATGATCATCGACCGGGCGCCGAAGGGCATGAGCCGGGTGTTCTTCGGCCTCTCCGGCTCGGACGCCAACGAGACCAACATCAAGCTCGTCTGGTACCTCAACAACGTCCTCGGCCGGCCGGAGAAGAAGAAGATCATCTCGCGCTGGCGCGGCTATCACGGCTCGGGCGTGATGACCGGAAGTCTGACCGGGCTCGAGCTGTTCCACAACGCCTTCGACCTGCCGCGCGCGCCGGTCCTCCACACCGAGGCCCCCTACTTCTACCGCCGCGCCGACCGCGACCTCGACGAGGAAGGCTTCGCGGATTTCTGCGCGGCCCGGCTCGAGGAGATGATCCTCGCCGAGGGCCCGGAGACGATTGCCGCCTTCATCGGCGAACCGATGCTCGGCACCGGCGGAATCGTGCCGCCGCCGGCGACCTATTGGGCGAAGATCCAGGCGGTTCTCCGCCGCCACGACATCCTGCTCATCGCCGACGAGGTGATCACCGGCTTCGGCCGGCTCGGCACCATGTTCGGCTCGGACTTCTACGGGATGAAGCCTGACCTCATCACCATCGCCAAGGGCCTCACCTCGGCCTACGCGCCGCTCTCCGGCGTGATCGTGTCGGAGAAGACCTGGCAGGGCCTGGTCAGGGGCGCCGACCAGCTCGGCGCCATCGGCCACGGCTGGACGTATTCGTCGCACCCGCTCTGTGCCGCTGCCGGCGTCGCCAACCTCGAACTCGTCGACAGCCTCGGGCTGGTCGACAATGCCCGCGAGGTCGGCGCCTATTTCCGTGCCGCGCTGTCGGACGCCGTGGGCGGGCTCGGCATCGTCGGCGACGTGCGCGGCGAGGGAATGCTCGCAGCCGTCGAGTTCTCCGCCTCCCGCGACCGCTTCGTGCCGTTCGACCCGGCGCTCAAGGTGGGGCCAAAGGTTGCATCGGCGATCGCCGAGCGCGGCGTGATCGGCCGCGCCATGCCGGGCGGCGACATCCTCGGTTTCGCGCCGCCGCTTTGCCTCACCCGGGACGAGGCCGATATCATCGTCGCCGCCGCGCGGGGCGCGATCGAATCGGTCGCCGCCGGGCTGCCGCGGCAGGGCTGACGGAGACCGCGTGACCACAGCGCACCTGACGACGCCAGGGGGGATGCCCCGGGCCCGCGCCCTCGGCATTCCCTTCGACGGCGAACCGGGCGCGTGGAACGCGATCACCGACGTGGCCGGCGTGGCCGTCGGCTACACGACGCTCGTGGCGGGCGACGGGCCGTTGGTCACCGGCCGCGGGCCGATCCGGACCGGGGTGACCGCCATCCTGCCGAGGCCGCCACGGCACTGCCTAGAGCCGGTGTTCGCCGGCTTTCACAGCCAGAACGGCAACGGCGAGATGACCGGCACCCACATGATCGCCGAGGTGGGCGCCTTCACGCTGCCGGTGACGATCACCAACACCCATTCCTGCGGCATCGCCCGCGACGCGACCATCGCCTGGGCCAACCGCATCATGCCCGGCGGGCTCGACGATGCCTGGGGGCTGCCGGTCGCGGCCGAGACCTATGACGGCTTCCTCAACGACATCAACGGCGGGCACGTCCGCGCCGAGCACGTCGCAGCGGCGATCGACGCTGCGGTCGCTGGACCCCTCGTGGAAGGCAGCGTCGGCGGTGGCACCGGGATGATCTGCTTCGAGTTCAAGGGCGGCTCGGGAACCGCGTCACGGTTGGTCGCGAGCCATGCCGGCCGGCACACCCTCGGGGTGTTCGTCCAGGCCAATTTCGGCCGCCGCCGCAACCTCACGATCCGTGGCCGGCGCCTCGGCGGCCTGCTCGCCGAGCCGGCGATGGTCGAGCGGACGCCCAAGCGGGACAAGAGCTCGATCATCGGGGTGCTGGCGACCGACGCGCCGCTGCTGCCACACCAGCTCCGCCGCCTCGCGCACCGGATGCCGCTCGGCGTGGCGCTGACCGGCGGCCACGCCTACCACTCCTCCGGCGACATCTTCCTTGCCTTCTCGACGGCCAACGGCGCCGCCCACGCCGCGCCGGCGGGCGGGCTCCTCCACGCCGCCTTCGTCCCCGACGCCGCCCTCGACCCGTTCTTCGACGCCGCCATCCAGGCCACCGAGGAAGCCATCCTCAACGCGCTGGTCGCCAACGCCGACATGACGGGACGGGACGGCAATTTCGTCCCTGCCCTGCCGCGCGACCGCGTCGCCGCCGCCTTCGCCTGAGCCCGGCGCGCGGGCGGGCCCGCCCCGCCCCGGCTCAACGGCGGAACCCGACGACGCCCCATGCACCGTGGCGGTGGAACACCTTCCGGCCGTGCATGGAATGCCTTGAAGTGCCCGGACTGGATCGCTATAGAGAGGGCGCCCAAGGCAAGCTCCCTTCGTCTAGTGGCCCAGGACGTCGCCCTCTCACGGCGAAAACAGGGGTTCGAGTCCCCTAGGGAGCGCCA
>JAEZEN010000558.1 GCA_023433185.1 Pseudomonadota bacterium
TCGCTGCCGGCCGCGAGGATATCGGCCGCGGCCGACGCCACGGGGCGGAGCGCCGAGGCGAGCACGCTGCGGGCCAGCGCGCTGGCGGGCGCGAGCCGCAGCAGGGCACCGATGCGCTCCTCGAGGCGATCGTCGAACACGGCGGAGACCAGGGGGCCGGTCGCCGCCGGCAGGTCGCAGGCGCGCTTGACCTCCTCGCTGACATTCTCCGCGATCTCGCCATCCATCCGCACTGCGACACCGAGCGCCCATTCGCAGCTCTCGGGAGAGACCGCTGTCTCGCCGGGCTCGCCGCCGAAGCGCATGCGGAGCATGTCGAAGCCCATCTCGAAGGCCGGCGCCTCGCCGACGGGCGCCGCCTCGCGCATGACGGCGAGCGCCAGCAGCCGGGCATCCCCCGGGATGGAGCGGGGTGCGGCAAGGACGTCGCCGCCACCGGCCGCGACCACTTCACCCGAATCCAGTTCGCCGAGGAGATGCTTCCACGGCACCACATAGCGGGGGACCAGGCCGCCATCTTCGTCGCGCCGATATCCGAGCGCGCGCAGGCCGCCGATGTCGACATCGGCCTCCGGCGCCGGGACCGCGCCGGGCGGCAGCGCGGCCCCATCGACCAGGACCGTCCCGGCATTGACGATGATCCGGTCGCCGGTCGCCCTGACCTCGATCGGGCCGGCCCCCCCGAGACCGGTGGCGACCGCCACCGATGGCGCCAGCGGGCCAAACCCGCTGTCGACCGCAGCCTCGAAACTGTCCGCATGGTCGATGACGAGCTGGCCGTCCGTGGTCACGGCGACGACCTCGCCACCGCCGAGCACGGCCGCGTCGGCGATCGGCGCGGGAAAGGCCACTTCGCTCGCCAGGGTGTCGCCGTCATTGCCGCGGACGAGGTGAAGCCCGATCCTCGGCCCCCAGACATAGAGGCGGCCGCGCGCGGGATCGGTGGTGAAGCCCGAGCGATCGGATTCGACGTGGCCAGGAAGCCGGATGGTGCTGACCGCCGTCACCGGCTGGCCGCCGCCGCCACCGGTTCCCCCTGCCCCCTCGGCGACACTCGCCCCCTCCCCGGCCTTCGGGTCGGGGCTGCGCGACTGGCGGGCGAAGCGGTCGTCCGGCCCGCCCTGAGACTGCGGCGTCGGCGAGAGGCGGGTGATCCGCCGCAGGCTGCCGTCCTCGCGGGTCGCGGCGATGAAGGCATTGCCTTGCGCATCGGCCGGCTCGATCGCCGAGAAGGTGAGGGCGCCAGCCATGCCCTCGCCGTAGCCACCTCCGGCATTCGGCTGCCAGCCGGAGAGGATCCCGCTCCGGCCGACGAAGGCGTGGCTGCCGTTCACGGTCACCAGCAGCCAGTTCCCGTCGGGGCTGAGCGCGGCGGCATCGAACCGGCAGGTTTCCGACGGTCCCGCCGCCATGCAGGTGACGCGGCCGCCGTCGATGCGGTCGTCGCGGATGAAGCCGTCCTGCCCCGGCCGGTAGACCAGCACCTCGATCGCGTCTTCCGCGCCCCCTTCCCCGGTGACGGCACGGCCAATCTGGACCTCGCCGTCGCCGACCCGCCAGGCGATCGCCCGGCCGTCCTCCGGCGCCCCGGCGACCTTGCCGAGAACGCCCTGCCGCATGAGCCCCCGCGCGGCATCCGGCGTGAGGGCGGCGGGCAGCGCCGATCCGGTGGCGACCATCGCGCCGAAGGTGTCCCCGAAACCGCCCAGCCCCCAGGCCGCCGGCGCGAAGGGCGCCGCGTCCCCGGACCAGCCGCCCTCGCTCGGCGCGATGCGGAGGACGCGCACATCCGGCGCGGTGCCCTCGATCACCTCGATGGCGCCGTCCTCGGTCCGGCGCACGGTATGAAGCCGCGTGCCGCCCGCCTCGCCCCGCCAGAGCGGCATCTCCTCCCGGAGGTCGAAGAGGAGCAGGCAGTCGGGACGCGGGGCGGCCTCCGGCTCCATGTGCTGCTCGCCGCCGGTGCCGCCGATCACCGAGACGGCGGCCGGCTGCGGCGCCGCGGGATCGGCATGGTGCCAGGGGTCGAGAAAGCCGCTTCGGGCGCCCCCGCCGAAACAGGCACCGGATGCATCGCGGAGGCCCCCTGCCAGCAGGAAGCGTCCATCGGCGGTCGCACCGGCGCCGACGACGGTGCCGGGAATGTCGAGGGGGGCGCTGCGGCCGCTCTGGAGATCGGTCCGCACGACCGCCCCGTCGGCGACGCTGAGCACCGCGCCGTCGGCCACGCCGGCGAGTTGCAGCGGGACCTCCCCCCCGGAAAGCGGGCCACGCGGCATGCGGAAGACACCGTCAACGCGCCAGCCCTCGGCACCGGGTCGAAGGGCGGCGATCCGCAGGCCCGAACCGAACACCGACTGGCCACGCTCGCCGGTCCTGCCGAGGGCGAAACCGACGAGCACCGCCCCGCTCGCGGGATCGTGGGCCGTCGCCTCGATCCGCCCGATCGCGACGTCGCCGCCGGCGACCGGGGCGAAGGCCCCATCGCCGCCGTCGGCCAGCCAGAGCTGGCCCGTCTCGTCGGCCAGCGCGGCGATCGGCTCCGCACCGGGCACTTCCACCGCGGCGAAAGGCGTCCGCGCCTCGGCGCCCCAGAAGCTCGTCGGCACCTCGTACCGCGCCACCACGCGGCCGGTCGAATCGGTGAGCCCGACGGTCCGTCCGGCCCAGTCGATCGTGGCCCGGACGCCCGGTGCCCCCGGCGGATCGGTCCAGCGCGTCACGGCGCCCGTTGCCGCCGGCTCGAGCGACGGCACCTCGCCCGCCGAGAGCGCGTCCTGCACCACGAAGGCCGGGCGGAGCGCGTCGATGAAGTCGGTGTCGATGTCGGGGCCGAGCTTCGCGCGGGCATTGTGGGCGAGGCGCGAGAGCAGCCCCCCGGCATAGCCGAGCTCGGCGACCCGCGACGGCGCCGACTGGATCGCGGCGACCTCGTCGCCGAGGGACTTGGCGAAATAGGCGATCGAGGAATCGATGATGCTGTCGGCCTGCTCGCGGGCGACGATCGCCGCCGCCTCCGCGGCCTCGGCGATCACCCGGGCCCGCTCGGCCTCGGCCCGCGCGCGTTCGGCCTCGGCGCGCTCCGCTTCCGCGATGGTGCGCTGCCGGTCGGCTTCGGCCTGCGC
>JAEZEN010000033.1 GCA_023433185.1 Pseudomonadota bacterium
CGACTTCACGGTGCACGCAGGCGAGGTCGTCGGCATCGCCGGCCTCGTCGGCAGCGGCCGTTCGACCCTCCTCAAGTCGCTCTTCGGTCTGCTCGGGGATAGCCGCGGCCGGGTGGCGCTCGCCGGCAGGCGCATCGACGCGCTGACCCCGCATGAGCGCGTCCGTACCGGGCTCGCACTTGTCCCCGAGGACCGCCGGGGCGAGGGGCTGGTCGCTCAGCACTCCCTGGTCAGCAACGTCGCGCTCCCGAGTCTCGCCGACCTGATGGGGCGCATCCCCGGGGTGGTGTCACGCCGCGGGGAGACGTCCCTTTTCCTCAGCTATCGCGAGGCGCTTCACATCGTCTGCCGCGAGCCGGGAGAGCCGGCCTCCGCCCTCTCCGGCGGCAACCAGCAGAAGGTGGTATTCGCCAAGTGGCTCGCGACGCGTCCGCGGCTGCTCCTGCTCGACGAGCCGACCGCCGGCGTGGACGTGAACGCCAAGGCCGAAATGCGGGGCCTCGTGCGCGAGGCGGCCGAGCGCGGCCTCGCCGTGCTCCTCGTCACCTCCGAGCTCGACGAATTGGCGGAGCTGGCGGACCGGCTCCTCTTTCTCATCGACGGTCGGCTGGTGCCGGTCGATGCGGCGCCCCGCGGCGAGGACGAGATCCGCACGACCCTCCAGGAACTGAAGGCGGCAAGGGTAGCAGCATGACCGGGGTAACGATGGAATCGCCCGCCGCAAGCCGCACGTCGTCATGGGCCACCCGGGTCCGGCGCCTCGTGCGTGACCACATCACCTTCATCGTGTTCGGCTTCATCACGCTCTTCTTCATCGTCTACGCGCCGAACTTCGCCTCGCTTGCCACCGCGAACGCCATCGGCCGCATCACGGCGGTGGTCTCGATCATGGCGATCGGCATGACGATGGTGATCATGTGCCGGGAGATCGATCTCTCCGTGGGCGCCCTCGCGAGCCTCTCGGCGATGCTCGGGGCGCTCCTCATGCAGACCGGCATCAATCACTGGCTCGCCATCCCCGTGATGCTCGCCTTCGGCGGCGCGATCGGGCTCGTGAACGGGCTTCTCGTCACCCGTCTCCGAATCCCGTCCTTCCTCGTGACGCTCGGGATGCTGAGCATTCTGTCCGGCACGGCCCTCACCATCACCGGGACGCTGCCGGTTCCGATCGGCGATCGCACGCTCGGCCTGGTGCTTGCCAATGGCAACTTCCTCGGCCTGCCCGCCGCGGTGTGGTGGACGCTCGCGTTCGCCGTCGCCGGCTTCTACATCCTCCACATGACCGTGATCGGCCGGCAGATGGCGGCGACCGGCGGCAACGAGGCCGCGGCGCGCTTCTCCGGGGTCGATGTCGATCGCGTCAAGGTCATCGCGTTTGCGATCTGCGGCGCCTGCGCGTCGTTCGCCGGCCTGATGCTCGCCGCCCGCGCCTCGGCCGGAAACCCGACCGTCGGCGTCGGGCTCGAACTGAACGTCATCGCGGCGGTCATCATCGGCGGCACCAGCCTCTTCGGTGGCCGCGGCACCGTCATCGGCTCCGTGGTCGGCGCCATCTTCATCGGCATCCTCGCCTTCGGCCTGGTGGTGATCGGCCTGTCATCGACGATCCAGGAGATCGTGAAGGGCATCGTGATCATCCTGGCGGTATCCCTCAACCGCCGCTGAATCGTCCGGACAGGATCGCGCAACCGACGATGCCGCGGCCAGGCGCCGCCCGCCGCAACGCGCTATGGGGCCTCAACAGGTTGTCCGGGCGGAGTTGGAGTCAGCTGATTGGCGGCTATTGATCGTAGGCTGCCTTGCGGGCGATACCAGTTGTATCGCTGGAGCCAGAACGACAGCTCGCCGGACGGCGACCGAGCTGCTGGTGCGCAAGCTCGCCGGTGACGTGCGGGTTCCCGCCAGGTCGACGGTGCATGCCGTGCTCGACCGTGGGCACAAGGCCGTCGCCTGCCGACGCACCCAATGACCTGTGGTGCGCCGACTTCGAGGGCGCGATCAAGCTTGGCGACGGCCGCTATTGTCACCCCCCGACGGTCGCCGACCAGGCCTTGCGCATGATCCTGACCTGCGAAGCGCTTGAATCGACGAAGGAGTTGCCGGTCCTCAAGGCCTTCCTGCGGCTGTTCCGGGCACGCGGCCTGCCCATGGCGATCAGAAGCGACAACGGGCTGCCGTTCGCTTCGCCCAACGGGCTCTACAACCTGTCGAAGCTGTCCGTCTGGTGGTTGAGGCTCGGCATTGGCATCGAGAGGATCAAGCCCGGCAATCCGCAAGAGAACGGCCGCCACGAGCACATGCACCGCACCCTCAAGCAGGAGACGGCGCGTCCGCCGGGCATGAACGCTCTCCAGCAGCAGGACCGCTTCGACGCCTTCGTCAGACCTTGCAGACCATCGACAACCCGTTCGGCACGAGGTTGTCACCCATGTCTCAGGGATAAGCTGTTGCCCATGTCTCAGGGCCGTACACGATCTTGTTGGCGACCCCGGCAGGAATCGAACCTGCGACCAATAGCTTAGAAGGCTCTCAGGTCGCCCAGTGAAATCAAGGGCGTTTCAGACTGCCGAGGCCCCTAATCGGACCCGAAATGGCCCGGAGTCTGAAAGGAGATCAGCCCGATCCGACGTCGCCAGCACCCTTCCGGAGCCGCCGGCGACCGCGGCGACGGGCGTCGTCGACGCTGATGACGACGGCGCGGTCGACCGGAGCATAGGTCTTGTGGAGCTTCGATGAGGTGTCGATCGAGTTCGCCATCTTGGAGGCGATGCTGGACGCCGTCGCGTCGCCGGCGACGGCCTCGACGGTGCCCGAGCGGCGCATGTCCATGAGACGCCGCCGATCGCCGGGAAAGGCGAGCTCGCGCACCGCGGCGAAGTCGTCGGCGAGCGTGAACTGGCTGTAGGGTGACTTGCTCCGGTTCCGGAACAGGTATGCGTCTTCCAGCAGCTCCAGGCCGAGCGCCGCGAGGTAGGCGTCAACGAGCCGCGCCGTCCGTCGTGATGTCGTGCCGATCGTCGCCCGCCCCGTCTTGGCCCTCCCCTCGGCGGTGAGATCGAACCACAGACCGGCCGCGTCGCTCCGGAGGTGTCGCTGCCGGATGGAACGTGCATCGACCGGCGAGAACTGGGTATCCCAGCAGATGCCGATGATCGCGGCGAGCCCGTGGTAGCGATGCCGGATCGCCGCCTTGACCAGGCGCACGGTCTCGCCCTCGCTCCATGTCTGATGCCGCGGCTGAGGAGCGACGTTGCGCATGCCCCGGGAGGGATCGGCGCCGCGCTCGCAATAGTGCATCGCCGCCATGACGGTCCACAACGCGCGCCAGACCTTGACCGCCTTGTGGGTGGCGTCGACCCCGTCGCGCGCCGTCAGGCGCTGGCGCCATAGCGACATGTCCTCGAGGGTGACCGTCATCGGGTCGAGATCGCCGAAATAGGGGCGGATGCGCCGGCGCCACGCCGGCCACCAGATCTTGTCCCGGGTGCCGGGTGCCTTCTTTCGCCACTCCTCGAGGCGGAGGTAGCGCTGGAACGCCTCGCCGACCGAGCCGCGCGGGTAGCTGACGGCCGCCTCGGCAGTTTCCGGCGTCGCGTCGGCTGGCTCGACCTGGGGCCGCACGCCGGCGAGGCGGTGGCCGTCCCAATCGCGATTGAGCCGCTCGGCGGCTGCCCAGGCGTCGGGGCCGTCGGCGCCAAGGCTGCGCAACCGGAAGCCTGCGGCTTTCATCCTGGCCGTGGGCTGCCAATAGCCGCGGCCGTTCCGCACGACGTAGTGACGGATCCTCACCCTACCCATTGCCGATCGTCTCCAGCCGCGCACGGAGCAGCATGCCAGCATCGCGCGCGCGGGTGGATACGGTCAACTCGGGGAACAGACGGGCGTGGCGGAGATGGCGCCAGCGGTCGATGGCGTCGAGGTCGAACATGCCGGTCGTCTCGTCCGGCCCGGGGAAGCCACGATCGAGCAGCTCGGGGAGTCGCTCGCGGAACGCCGCCTCGGTGAGCCCAAGCCGCCGCGCCGCCGCGTCTGGCGGAACATCGCGAGGCTCGACCCGGAAGCGCCGGCCGCTCACGATCAGGCCTCCGGATCCGGGTTGGCCAGCTCGATCAGGATGGCGGCGTGGCAGATGTCCGCCTCATAGGGCCTTGGCAGGGGGCATGTGCACGCGAGGTTCTTGCCGGCGAGCTCGGGCAGAAGGACGAGCACGCGGCGACGGAGGGCGGCGGTCTCGTCGCCGACCTCGGCATCGCTCGCGGCGCCGGTGATCCAGGTGCGATGCAGGGCGACGGCCTGCTCGCGAGACATGCCGGTCCCCTCGCCGACCCGCCACGGATTGCCGAACAGCCCGCGGAAGACGCCGCTCCTCGTGACGCTGACAGCCTCACGGCCGTTTATGGCGCGGCTCAGCTCCTGGAGGTTGAAGCCGGCGCGCCGTGAGAGCTGCAGGCGGACGGGTCGGATGCTCATCGCGGACCTCTACCGTGTCGGAGCCGAGCAGGCGGGCATCGTGGATCGCCTCTTCCCTGGTCGCATAGCCGCCGCCATAGCCGCCGAGGCAGCACCAGGCCCAGCGTTCGCCCTCAGGATAGACGATCGCCGGCATGTCATAGCTCGAGGCTCCGTTGTGCCTTCTGGCGGCGGTCGGGGCGGAGGCCGAGTTCGTCGGCCTTCCAGCGTCGCAGGCGGATCGTCACCTCGGTGCCGATCGCGATGCGCTCGACCGCCAGGTCGTCCGGACCGAACAGGACGCTCCGCGGGATCCACACCGTCTCGCGATCGTCTCGCGCGCGATCCACCAGGATGGCCCTGTCGCCGACGCGGCGGAGGGTGGTGGTGACGGTGACGTAGGCGTCGCGGGTCACAGCGGCTTCTCCGCCATCTGGGCAGCGAGCTTGGCCCGGGCCTCGGTGCTGTTCAGCCAGTTCAGGTATCCCCGGCACAGGCGCAGCTTCCTGACGTTCGGCTTGCCGTCGCGACCCTTGGGATAGGCGAAGCCGTCATCGCCCCCGGGCTCGATCGGCACGCCCTTGTGGCAATAGAATCTGCCGTCCCACCAGCCGAGCTGATCGACGATCGATCGCCATTTCTCCGGCGTCTCGTGCTCCGGCGAGCCTTTCCGAAAGGCGCAGTTGTTGCAGGGGTGCCGGAACGAGCAGGCCGGATCTGACCTGTCCCAGACCTCGGCCTCCTCGAACGGCTCCCACGCCGTCGCGCAGTTGGCGCAGACACGGATGATCGAGGCGTAGAAGTTCGTGACGTCGTTCGAGACGTCTCCGTGCTTCCGCGACCCGCAGCGCGGACACTGGTCGGCGCCCTTCACAGCCCCACCTCCGGAAACTCCGACCACTCGCATCCGTCGAGACGGCGGCCGGCAGCGGCCTTGCCGAGGCGCTTGGCGAGATGGCCGTGGCCGTCCGCCCAATATTCCCGCCAGAGCTTCGTCGGAGCCTTGGCGTCCTCGGCCTCGGACATGATGATGTCGTGACCGTCGGAGAGGACGTGGAACTCATCGCCGTCGGTGAATCGCCAGAAGTCGACCCGGTCCTGTTCGGGCGGGGAGTAGACCGGCTCGGCGATCGACCACTCGCCCCACTGCTTGAAGAAGAACGCCACGCCGGCCGCCTGGCACTGGTCGCGGATCGACCGGGCCCAGTCCGGATGCATCGGGCGTGCGTCGGGGCCGCTCTCTCCGCCGACGATGACCCAGTCGAGGCGGGCACGCTGCGCGCCGTCGGCGGCTGTCCCGTCATCGTTCCAGCGGTCGAAATAGGGCATTCTGCTCTCGACGAAGCTGGCGGCGAATGCGTCGAGGTGGACGCCGGCGCGGATCGAACCGGGCTTTCGTGGCACGAGGCAAACCCGGCGAAAGTCGACCGGCCCGAGCAGCGGCTCGGCAGAGACGAAGCGGACCGCCGCCGGCGTTGCGAGCAGCTCGGGGATGCGCTCGTCGGCCGTCGCCTGGTCCTCGGCCGAGACACCGAGCCAGACGTTCGGGAGGGGCCAGGTGTCGAGATGGAGGCGCGGCCCTGGCGGCGCCGCGCGTTCGTCCATGCCCGGTGCGATGAGCACAACTGCCATGTCCTCGTCCACGACCCTGTCGCAGACGAGTTCATAAATGCGTCGGACCGTCTCGGGGTCGCTGAGGTAGGCCCGCATCCGCTCGGCCCGCTTGGTCAGGACCTGGAAGGTGTGGCCAAGAGGCGGGGAGGGCCGGAGGCCGGACAGGGAAGGCAGGGAATTGGCGAGCGCCATGACGGCGAACACGCGGTCGATCCATTCGTCCGGCACGCCCTCGGCGAAAAGGTCGCCATGGGCGCAGACGAAGATTCGGCGCGGGCGGCGCCAGCGGAGCGGCTGGTCGAGCCACTGCTCATTGAGCCGAACCTCGCCCGTCCAGACGGGGCCGGCCTTGGTGTCCCTTGTCAGGCCGGCGCGCGAGGGATGATGGCGGAGCCGCGTGCCGGCGAGCTTCATGGCATAGCAGTTGGTGCAGCCCTTGGAGACGATCGAGCATCCGGTGATCGGGTTCCAGGTCGCGTCCGTCCATTCGATCTTGCTGCCGTCAGCCATCACAGCAGCCCCGACAGAGAAAAGCCGAGCGCGACGGCGACGATCACCACGGCCTCGGCAAGCGCCGCGACCTTCCAGCGGGTGTAGGCGTCGAGCGTCTCGGCCAGCCAGCGCGGCGGGACGTCGATGGTGGCATGGCCCTTCCGCCACGCGGCGGTCGCGCGCTCTCGAAAATGGCGCTTGCCGGGGCTCATGGCCGCACCTCGCCCAATTTCCCCCGGACCGCGGGGTGCCATGCGTGGAAGCGGGCCATCCAGGCGAGGCGGGCGCGGGCCGGCGGCCACGGGCGGGCGTCGAGGCCCTTGGGGTCGCGCCAGTCGCGGATGTCGACCGGACGGCAGCGGCGGAGCTCGGGGTCCACCGGATTGCCGGGGACGCGATGCCACCAGT
>JAEZEN010000095.1 GCA_023433185.1 Pseudomonadota bacterium
ACTGATGGGTGAGCGCGACATGGAGTGGCATCTCGAGCACCACCGCCGCAACCCCGAGCGCCGCCTGGGCGAGGAACACGAGCAGCAGCGCCAGGGCACCCCGCGCGGCATTGGTGCCCCGCGCCACGACCGCGTAGACCGCGGCCACCACGAGGATCAAATAGGCGACCAGGCGATGGTCGAACTGCACCGTCACCGGGTTCTCGAAGAGGTTCCGCCACCACGGCTCGGCGACCCAGAGGCCATAGGGGATCCATTCCCCGTCCATCGTCGGCCACGTGGACGAGATGTATCCGGCACCCAACCCTGCTACCAGACCGCCGAGGAACACCTGGAGGAACAGGAGCGCCACGATCGCGACCGCGAAGCCCCGGCCGGCCGGCGGCACCCGCGGCGGGGCGCGGGGCGATATCCCGCGCGCCACCCAGACCACGAGGGCAAGGATGGCGAAGGCGATCGTGAGATGCGTCGCCAGCCGGTACTGGCTGACTTCGGTGCGATCGACGAGCCCGCTCGTCACCATCCACCAGCCGATGGCGCCCTGGAGGCCGCCGAGGACGAAGATGCCGAGGAGCTGGGGCGCGAGCGACCGCCCGATCCGACCCGTCGCCCAGAAGAAGACCAGCGGCACGAAGAAGGCGACGCCGATGAAGCGTCCGAGAAAACGGTGCCCCCATTCCCACCAGAAGATCGCCTTGAACTCCTCGAGCGTCATGCCCCTGTTGATCAGCTGGTACTGGGGAATCTGGCGGTATTTGTCGAACTCCTCCTGCCATTCGGCGGCGTTGAGCGGCGGAATCGTGCCGTGGATCGGCTGCCATTCGGTGATCGAGAGGCCCGAGCCGGTGAGCCGCGTCGCGCCGCCGACGAGGATCATCGCGATCACGAGGACCGCGATGACATGGAGCCAGACCCGCACCGGGGCGAGGCTGCGGCCCTGGTCCCCGCGAAGATCGGTCGCGCCGGCAATCGTCGTCATGGCTTGTGCTCCACCGGGCACCGATATAGGCCACGGGCGCCGGCCGCAACCGGCGACACGCCGTCGCGGCGGAGGGACAGGAGACAATGCGCCAGCGCACACGCAAGCTGATCGGTACCGTCTTCATCGCCGTCTTCGTGCCGGTCTACTGCCTGGTCGTGATGACCATCGCGGCGATGCGGCTGCCCGGCACCTCGACCCTGACCCAGACCGTCTTCTTTGCGATCTTCGGCCTGCTCTGGGTGATCCCCGCCGGGATCGTGATCCGATGGATGCAGAGGCCCGAGCGCACGCCCCGATGAGTGCATTCGGGAGATCGAACCCGCCCGGAAGGTTCGGATCCGGCGATTTCGAGTTCGCGGAATGGACGACGCCGTTCACCGACGCGGCGGTCGAGATCCTCGAGGTTGCGTATGCGCCGCGAGGCGCCACGCCTGCCCACATGCTCGTTCACGCCCCCTCGCGGTGGCGCGACCCGGAGGGACGTGATCTGGTCGCCCGGATCCATGTCCGCGATGCCGCGTCGATCTACCGACTGGTCTTTCCGACGATTGCGGCGATGAGGCTGCTGGATGAGGGCGGACTGCTGGAACTCTGGGAGAAAACCACGGAACTCGGAGGCCGTCCCGGACGAACGACATTTCGCGTCCGCAATCACGCCTGGACACGCGAAAGCGCGCTCTCCTTCCTGGCATCCGATGGGTGGTCTTTCGTGATCGCCACTGACGACGAGTGCCTGGAAGTGGTGAGCGCGACCGCGCCAGAGATCACCGAAGAGCAAGCCCCCGGCTGATCACAGCCAGGAGGCAGCCAGGGACGCGAAAGCGCTCGTGCATGGGGGAGGAAGGCGCATGCGCCGCGCCGTCCTCGTGGTCGATGGCACGCGCTACTTCGGCTGCGGCACGATGCGGATATAGGGCTTCGGCTCCTTCCAGCCGTCCGGCCAGATCTTCTTCGCGTCGTCGTTGTTGACCGAGCCGGCGATGATGACGTCGTCGCCGTTCTTCCAGTTCACCGGCGTCGCGACCTTGTGCTTGGCGGTGAGCTGCATTGAATCGACGACGCGGAGAATCTCGTCGAAGTTCCGGCCGGTGGTCATCGGGTAGGCGATCATCAGCTTGATCTTCTTGTCCGGGCCGATGACGTAGACGGTGCGGACGGTCTGGTTGTCGGCCGCGGTCCGGCCCTCGGCGCTGTCGCCGGCGGCGGCGGGCAGCATCTCGTAGAGCTTCGAGACCTTGAGGTCGGGGTCGCCGATCATCGGGAAGTTGACGGGGTAGCCCTGCGTCTCCTCGATGTCCTTCGCCCAGCCGCCGTGGCGATCGACGGGGTCGACGCTGAGGCCGATGACCTTGACGTTCCGCTTCTCGAAGTCGGGCTTGAGCTTCGCCATGTAGCCCAGCTCGGTGGTGCAGACCGGGGTGAAATCCTTCGGGTGCGAGAAGATGATGCCCCAGGAGTCGCCCAGCCAGTCGTGGAACCTGATGGGCCCCTCCGTGGTCTCGGCCTCGAAGTCGGGCGCGGTGTCGCCGATGCGCAATGCCATGGTCCTTGCTCCTTCTGGATTGTGCGCCCCGGATGTAGGGCTCCGCCCCCGGCGGCTTCAAGCAACGCTGTTCCCGAAGCGCGTGGGGCGTCGGAAAATGCTGCCGCAGCGTGGTCCGCGGCAGGATACGCATGGCCATCGACGGGTCTATGGCCGGGATCACAGGGTGTTGGACGTCCCTACTCCGCTGCGACCCGAACCGTGAGGTTGTCGAGCGACGACACGATGTGCTCGGCGAGCGCCCGGACGATCGGCGCATCCGCCCGGCGCGCCGAGCGGATGATCCCGATCTCGCAGTTGGGCAGGCGGGGCAGGCCGTCGGCCTCCCCGAGCACCCGCATGCCGCGGCGCAGTGCCGATTCGGCGAGCACCGACACCGCGAGCCCGGCGAGTACGGCGGCGGAGACCGCGGTGGCGTTGGAGCTCTGGTAGAGAACGCGGTACTTCCGGCCGGCCCCGGTGAGCGCCGCAACCGCCGCTTCGCGCCAGATGCACGGCGCCTTGGAGAGGGCAAGCGGCAGCACCTCCTCCGAGGCGACCTCGTGCTGGGCCGAACTGACCCAGAGCAGCGGCTCCTGCCGCACCACCTCGACCGGCCCGGCGCCGCAGGCGGTGACGATGGCGAGGTCGACCTCGCCGATCGCCGCCTGCCGGAAGAGTTCGTTCGACGGCTCGCAGGTCACCGAGACCTCGACCCGCGGGTTCGAGCGCGAGAAGCGGGCCAGAACCTCGGGCAGGAAGCGGTCGGCATAGTCGTCCGGCGTGCCGAGCCGGATCGATCCGCTCAACTCGGTGTCGTCGAAGGCGGCGACCGTCTCGTCGGCGAGGCGCACCAGCCGCCGCGCATAGGCGAGCAGCCGCTCGCCCTCCTCGGTCAGTCGCGAGGCCCGTCCGTCGCGGGCGAAGATCGGCTTGCCGATCCGCTCCTCGAGCCGGCGCATCTGCATCGAGACGGCGGACTGGGTCTTGAACACGACGTCGCCGGCGCGGGTGAAGCTGCCGGTCTCGGCGATGGCGACGAACGTGCGGAGCTGATCGAGGTCAAGGCTGGCGGCCATCGGCGGCCTCCCGTGAGACATCACAAGCGCTGATGCGAGACATTAGAAACATTCGTTGGAATGATCAATACGAAGCGCGCATGTATCGGGTGTCCCAAGACCCGAAGGGAGCCGACAGTGCCGCCGCCACCCCGGCCGGCACCGGTCGGCCGCCGCTTCAAGGAACCACGGCCATGGCCAGCTTCGACGATACCCGCCACGCCCTCAGCTCCGGGCACTTCTTCCCGTTCGCCGCCGCGATGTGGCACCGCGCCGCGGAGATGGTCGAGGCCTATCGCAACCGCCGCCAGGTCGCCCCCCTTCTCCAGTGGGATGCGCACATGCTCCGCGACATCGGCCTGACGCCGGGCGACGTCCGTTCGGCGCTCGCCTCCCCGCTCGTCGAGGACCCATCCTATCGCCTCGATACGATGGCGCGGGAGCGGCGAAGCGCGTTCCTCGCCCATGCCCGCGAACGGCGGGACCGCACGCCGCGCTGATCCCGACGTCCTTTTCTGGCGGAGCCGTCAGTCCCCTGGGGCTCCGATAAACTGGCCCGCCTTCGTGGCGGGCCTCTTTTCTTCGGGGTTGCGGCGGCCATCCGGTAGGCCTATCGGCGAGTATGGCCCAAGCCGATTCGAGACTGCAGCGCCTGTTCCTCCGCGCCATCCTGTCCCCCGGCGCCCGGGCGGAACTCGACCGCGCCCAGGCCCACTACCTGATCAATGTGCTGCGCCTCGCCGACGGCGATGCTGTCCTCGTCTTCAACGGCCGTGACGGCGAGTTCCGCGCCACGCTGACCGGCTCGGGCAAGCGCGGCCAGAGCCTCGTCATCGGCGACCAGGTGCGGGTCCAGCCGGCACCTTCGGACCTCCGCTACCTCTTCGCCCCCCTCAAGCAGGCCCGGCTCGACTACATGGTCGGCAAGGCGGTCGAGATGGGGGCGTCGCGGCTGACGCCGGTGCTCACCCAGCACGTCCAGGTCGGCCGCGTAAACCTCGAGCGCATGGAATCGAACGCCATCGAGGCCGCGGAGCAGTGCGGCATCCTCGCCCTCCCCAGGATCGACGCGCCGGTCGGCCTCGACCCCCTCCTCGACGCCTGGCCCACCGACGAGCTGGAACGGCGCATCGTGTTCTGCGACGAGGGCGACGGCGGAAGCGACCCGCTTGCCGTGCTCGCCGCGATGCCCAGGGCGCCGCTCGCCGTGCTGATCGGGCCGGAGGGTGGCTTCTCGGCCGCCGAACGGGACCGCCTTCGCGCCCTGCCGTTTGTCACCCCTCTGCCGCTCGGCCCGCGGATCCTGCGGGCCGACACCGCGGCCGTCGCCGCTCTCGCCATGGTACAGGCCGCGTGCGGCGACTGGCGCGACCCGGGCCCAGGCTGAACCGAGGGGTTCGCCCCCTGATTGCGCCGCGTCGGGCGCATACCCCGCTTCTGCAAGTGCGCCGTCGACGCTCCGTGAATGCGACCACCAGCCATGCGCGTATAGAACAGGTGCCAGCATCTCCTGACACTGCTACATTTGGCAATGCACTGTCTCGCCGAGACTGCAGCCGATCCTGATCTTCACGGGGCTCCACGGTGAGGCTCGGGCTCACCATTGTCGCGTCGCTCCTGATCGGGGCGCTGGCGGCGATGGCGATGCTGACGCCCATCTTCTATGCATCCTGGCGCGTTGCGGCTTCGGCCCACGAGGATGAACTGACTCGTGCCGCCGACCTCATGCTGCAGAGGGCGGAGGTCATCTATGACGAGGCGGTCGCGGCGCTCGAATGGGTTTCCGCAGTCGACGCGGAGCCCTGCAGCCCGGCCCATGTCCTTCGCATGAAGCAGGCCAATACGGACGACATCTACATCGACAACATCGCCTACGCGGCAGACGGATTTGTCCGCTGCAATGCCTATGGTCCGGTCGAGTCGGTCATTCCGACGGTCGATGACGATATCGTGCTGCCGGACGGTGTCGCGCTCAGCGTCAACTGGATCGGACCGTCCCAACCGCCGCGGCCGACGCTCGTGGCAAAGCTGGAAGCGCATCGCGCCCTCGTCGACCAGCGCAACTTCTACGACAATCTCCTCAGCCCGGGGGCCTCCCAGTACTTCACGATCCGGACGCTGAACGGTATTCCGCTCGCCTCGGGGCGAGACGACGCATCGATGGTCTATGCGGCGGACGGCGACAGCGATTTCGTCACCGAGTTGAAGTCCGCCCACTGGATCGCCTCCATCAAGGCCCCCGGCCTTGGATTCCTCGACCATGTCCGATCCCTGGCGACCCTCGCCACTCTGCTGGCAGTCTCGCTGACGCTGCTGCTGGGCGCGGGGATCCTTTGGTTCCTCCTTCGACCGGCTTCGGGGAAGGCGCTGATCGAACGGGCCCTCCGATGCCGCCAGTTCGTGGTCCACTACCAGCCGATCATGGAACTCGCGACCCGGCGATGCGTCGGCGCGGAGGCCCTGGTCCGCCTGCGCGGCCCCGACGGCAGGCTCGTGCGCCCCGACATCTTCATACCCTATGCCGAGGACAGCGGGCTCATCGGTGCGCTGACGGACTACGTGGTGGAAACGGTCATGCGGGAGATGGGGCCGCTGCTGCGCGAGAACCGCTCCATGCACATTTCGGTCAACATCGCAGCGACGGACATCGTCAGCGGGCGGATCCTGGATACGCTGGACCGGGCACTCAAGGACACGGGCGTCAGGACGGAACAGATCTGGCTGGAGACGACCGAACGCGGCTTCATGAACATCGAGGGAGCCCGGCCGACCCTCGACGAACTCAAGCGCCGCGGACACCGCCTCGCAATCGACGACTTCGGCACCGGGTATTCCGGCCTCCAGTATCTCGCGCACTTGCCCGTCGAGATGCTGAAGATCGATAAGTGCTTCATCGAAACCGTCGGAACGGCGGCCCCGACGAGCCTGGTCACCGGCCAGATCATCGCCATGGCCCGCGAGCTGCATCTCTGCCTCGTCGCCGAAGGCGTCGAAACGGACGCGCAGGCGGAATTCCTCCGCGAGCATCGCGTGGAGCTCGCCCAGGGCTGGCTGTTCTCCAGGGCCGTTCCCGCGGACGACTTCCTGGAATTCGTGCGACGAAACCTCGCTCGGACGGACGCGTCGGGCGTGATGATGGCCGTGGGGTAGCCTCGTCTCGCGGCCGTCGCGTGACGATTGCAGCCTGCCCGGACCGGGGCTAGATTGCCGCTCCGTTCCCTCATCCGGAAGACAAGTCAGGAATGGCCCGCGACGTAACTGACGCGACGCCGATCGAATCGCGCGACCAGCTCATCGAGGCGCTCTCATCGGGCGCCAAGCCGAAGAGCGCGTGGCGCGTCGGCACCGAACACGAGAAGTTCGGCTTCTACGAGGCCGACTGCACACCCGTGCCCTATGACGGGCCGCGCGGCATCCGCCGCCTGCTCGAATTGATGGAGGGTCTCCTCGGCTGGGACCCGATCGTCGACCAGGGCAACATCATCGGCCTCACCGATCCGACCGGCATGGGCGCCATCTCGCTCGAACCCGGCGGCCAGTTCGAGCTCTCCGGCGCGCCGCTCGACACGGTCCACCAGACCTGCCGCGAGGTGAACGCCCATCTCGCCCAGGTGCGCGAATGCGCCAGTCCGCTCGGCATCGGCTTCCTCGGCCTCGGCGCCTCGCCGCTGTGGACGCGGGCGGAGACGCCGGTGATGCCGAAGTCGCGCTACAGGATCATGACCGACTACATGCCGAAGGTCGGCACGCTCGGGATCGACATGATGTACCGGACCTGCACCATCCAGGCGAATCTCGACTTCGGCGACGAGGCCGACATGGTGAAGAAGATGCGGGTCGGAATCGCACTGCAGCCGATCGCCACGGCCCTCTTCGCCAACTCGCCCTTCACCGACGGCAGGCCGAACGGCTACCTGTCGTGGCGCTCGCATATCTGGCGCGATACCGACGGCGACCGCAGCGGCATGACCCCTTTCGTGTTCGAGGACGGCTTCGGCTTCGAGCGCTACGTCGACTGGGCGCTCGACGTGCCGATGTAC
>JAEZEN010000113.1 GCA_023433185.1 Pseudomonadota bacterium
GGCCGTCTCGCCGAGCGCGATGGCGCTGTCCACCCACTTGTCGCCCTCGCCGTTGTTGTCGAGAGCCTTCGCGAACTCGCCGACGGCGGCGGCTTCGCCCTTCGAGGTCCACCAGTGGATGACCTCGACTTCGGCCGCCGAGGCGATCGAGGGGGCGATCAGCGCGGCAAATGCCGCCATGCCCATGAGCCTGTTACGAAGTGTCATTATGCTTCCTCCCTTGCTTGATGCGCTGTTGGTCGCGTGATCGATCGCAGGCACGCCGCCGGTCCTCCACCGGCGGTGTAATCGATTACATCATTCCAATGAAACGGCGTGGCATTGTCAACTCCCGGAATGCGCGGTCTTCTGTGGACCGCTGAAATCGTTTACATGAGATTAGTCCAAGAGGGGCGGATGTCAACGCTCTCACCAGCGGCTAGGCTCGGGGCGGAATCGGACTATGGGTGTCACGCGACCTTCCTCTCCATCGATGAAAGCCACCGGCCGTGCCCCGTCGACGGGCGCGACGGCGACGATCCTCGACGTCGCCCGGCGTGCGGGGGTTTCGACCGCGACGGTCAGCCGGGCGCTCGCGGCGCCCGACAGGGTGGCCGAGGAGACCCGGGCGAAGGTCATCGCCGCGATCGCCGCCACCGGCTACACACCCAACGCTTCGGCGCGAAGCCTCCGTTCCCGCTCGACGAGCATCGTGCTCGCCCTCGTGCCGGGCATGAGCAACACGTTCTTTACGCCGATCCTCAACGCGATCGAGGACGTGCTCTCCGCGGCCGGCTACGGACTGATCATCGGCGACACGCGCGGCAGCCCGCAGAAGGAGTCCCACTACACCCGCTTCATCCGCGCCGGCCAGGTCGACGGCGTGATCCTGTTTACCGGGCACCTGCCGCGGGACGGCGGGATCACGCCCGATTCCGAGCGCGTGCCGATCGCCCTGGTCTGCAACGAGATCAGCGGCGACGACCGCTACTCGGTCTTCGATGTCGACAATCGGGACGCCGCTCGGCGCGCCACCGTTCACCTGATCGAGGCGGGCCATCGCCGCATCGGCCACATCGCCGGGGCGCCCGACAACATCGAGGCGAGCGAGCGGCTCAAGGGCTTCCGCGACGGACTCGCCGAGGCCGGCCTCGCGGTCGACGAGGCGGCGATCTGGAGCGGCGGCTTCCGGTTCGACAACGGCATCGACGCGGCGCGGCGGTTCCTCGCGCTGCGTCGGCGACCGACGGCGGTCTTCGCTGCGGCCGACGATGCCGCCATCGGTTTCATCCGCACGGTGCGCGACGCCGGTGTGCGCACGCCCGAGGACGTCTCCATCGTCGGCTTCGACGACATCGACTACGCGAGCGTGCTCGAACCGCCGCTCACCACCATGCGCCAGCCGCGCGTGGAACTCGGCCGCCTCGCGGCGGAGGACCTGCTCGCCCGCATGGGGCGGGACACGCCGCACTTTCCGCCCCGCAGCGCGCGGCTCCGTTGCGAGCTCATAGAGCGGGGAAGCGTCTGGCGGATCGGCCCCCAGCGGGCCCGAAGCCGGAGCCGCGGGGCAGGGCGAGAGTCATGACAGCCGCCCGGACGGGGACGTAGCCACCCTGTTGCCGGTCATCCGTCAAGGCCTGGGGCCGCCGCCGCATCGGGGTCAGTGAACCGGCGCCGCGTCTCTATTGGGAAACCGCGGCCGAAGTCTCCTTCCGGGTCGCCTTGCCGTCGGGGAAAGACCACGCGTCGCGTGGAGCCGGCCGCGCGAAGAAATAGCCCTGGAGGTGGTGCACGCCGAGGGCCCGAAGCATCCGGACCTGTTCCTCGGTCTCGACCCCCTCGGCGGTCACCGCCACCCTGAACGCTTCGGCAATCATGGTCGAGGCTTCGACGATGGCCGTGCTGCCGCGGTGCGCGCCGAGCCGGGCGATGAAGCTCCGATCGATCTTGATGCGGTCGACGGTGAAGGTGTTGAGGTTGCTCAGCGAGGCGTAGCCCGTGCCGAAATCGTCGAGGACGACCTGGACGTCCATGGCGCGGAGCTCCCGGAGACTCTCGCTGACGCGTTCCTCCTCCGCCAGCAGGGCCGTCTCGGTGATCTCCAGTTCGATCCGGCCTGCGGGCAGGCCGGTGCGCGCAAGGTGGCGCCGGAGCAGGGCGGGGAGGTCGCCGTGGGCCACCTGCAGGGCCGAGACGTTGATGGCAACCCGCACGCCGGGCGGCCATCCCGCAGCCGCCTGGCAGGCCTCGCCCAGCACATGTCCGCCGAGCCTGTGGATCAGGCCGAATTCCTCCGCGATCGGCACGAAGGTCGAGGGTGGAACGAGCCCGACATCCGGATGGTGCCAGCGGGCGAGCGCTTCCATCGCGACGGCCCTGCCGGTCTCGACATCGACGACCGGCTGGTAGTGGATCTCGATGGTGCCCGCGTCGATTGCCGCATCGAGGTCGCGGGCGAGATCCCGACGATAGGTGATCGCGATCTCCATCGCGGGCTCGAAGACAGCCACGCGGTTGCGGCCCTCCAGCTTCGCGCGGTAGAGGGCGAGGTCGGCCTGGCGGAGCACGCCATCGGGCGAGGCCGGGCGCTCCGGTGCCGCCGCGATCCCGATGCTGGCGCCCACCTTGAGAAGGTGCGGGGCGACATCGAATGGCGAGTGGAAGCTCTCGAGGATTCGGCTTCCCAGTTCGATGATCCCCGGAACGCCGTCGCTATCGCTGGGCCTGAGGATCGCGAACTCGTCGCCACCCAGCCGTGCGACGGTGTCGTTCTTGGCGGCCAGCGACCGGAGCCGGACCGCCACGGCCTTGAGCAGGGCGTCGCCGACCGTGTGGCCGAAAGTGTCGTTGACGGCCTTGAACCCATCGAGGTCGACCAAAAGGAGCCCGGCAGGCGACGCGATCTCGCCGTCCAGCAGCAGGGCGTCGAGCTCGTCAAGGAGGAGCGCACGGTTGGCAAGCCCCGTCAGGGGGTCGTGGCTCGCGAGATAGCGGAGATGCGCCAGCGTCGTCTCGCGCTCGGTCACGTCCTCATGAACCGTGAGCCATCCACCATCCGGCAGGACCTGCTTCGACAGCCGGAAGAAGCGGCCGTCGCGCATGGGATGGACGTCGATCACTTCCCGCAATTCCGGATTCTCGCCCAGCACCGTCCGTTCCCGGACATAGGCATCGGGATCGTCGCCGGAATAGACCCCCCGCTCGACCCGCAGCCTGAGGATCGTCTGCAGCGGCGTTCCGGGCGGGGCCTCCTCGGCGGCGATGCCATACATCTCGAGAAAGGCCCGGTTGCAGGTGACCAGGCGACTGTCCTTGTCGAAGACCGCCAGGCCCTGGCGCATGTGGCCGATGGCGGTTTCGAAGCGTTCATCGGCTGCCTGGCGCCGACGCGCCTCGCCGAGCAGTCGTTCGTCGCGCTCGCGGAGCTGCTCCTGGCGCTCGAGCGCCCGCCGGAACTGGACGATAAGACCGCCGACCAGCAGCGCGGCACCGAGGGCGAGGATGCCGCTCAGGAGCGCGATCGTCAGGGCGCGCGGGCGCCAGGACTCCACCACGCGTGCCTCGTCCACGGCGACGTCGACCACGAGGGGATAGCCCGCGACGGGCCGGACGGCGATGTAGCGCGGCGGCCGGCCGGGCGACACGTCGTTGCGGAACGTGCCGCCGCCGGCGGCAACGAGATCATGCCATGCGGCGGCCTCGACCACGCGCGTGCCGGGCTGATCCGTTTCGGCGGGGTTGGTGACGTAGATGGTGCCGTCCTCACGGACGAGGCGCGCCTGGTAGCCTTCGAGCGCGGACGTGCCCTCGGCGATGTTGAGAAAGAACTCCGGCGGCACGCCGATGATGACCGCGCCCAGAAATTCGCCCGCGCTGTTTTCGAGCCGGCGTCCGAAATAGACCGTCCAGACGCCTTCGGCCATGCTGAGGACCGGCACCCCGACGGCCAGCCCGGCGTCGGGATCATCGCGGAGTTGGGCGAAGTGGTCGCGCTGGGCAATGTTGGTCGCGGGGGCGGGCCAGGAGCGGGTCGAGACGACCGTGTTTCCGCCGGCGTCGACCACCGCGATCACCTCCGCCTGCGCCAGGCGCGCGAGGCGGTCGAGGAGGGCGCGGTGCTGTGCCTCGCTGCTGATTTCGCCGTAGAGTTGGTCCTGGGTCTCGATGCCGTGCCAGTCGACATGGGACGCGAGATCGGCGAGGGCAAGATCGACAGCGCGTACCGACTGGAAGGTCTGCTCGGCGAGGATGGCGGCCACGTTGCCGATAGCGGCCTGGGTGTCCTCCACCGTGTCCCGCCACATGGCATGGACGATCGCCGCGGTGGCAATCGCGGCCACACCGATGATCGCGATCGTTGCCAGAACAATGGGGTACCGCCCGGAGGCCACGCGCGACATCTGGAATTTCTCCCCGTATCGGAGGATAGTCCGCCAACCCCGGTGCTTCAATCGGCAAGATCGTCAGAAGTGCGAATGAAATCCAGCTTGTGCGAGCCGCGGCCGATCGGCGCGCTCAGGTCGCGACACGTGTCACATCGCTGCGGCGTAGAACCGTCATCAGGCCAAGTAAGGCGCATCCGATGATCCCCACCTCCCGGTATCAGATTGATTTCAAGCTCTTCGATCGTCCCGACGTGCCGTCGCGGAGCTACAAGGCCGGAGACGTCGTGGTCCAGGAGGGCGAGTCGGCGAAGGAAATGTTCGTCGTCCGCAGCGGCAAGGTCGCGGTGAAGGTTTACGGCCGGACCGTCGAGGAGGTGTCCGCCGGCGGGATGTTCGGCGAGATGGCGCTCATCGACCACTCGCCGCGCAGTGCGACCATCGTCGCCGAGGAGGATTCGGTGCTCGTGCCGATCAACGAGCGGCTGTTCGTGGTGCTCGTCCAGGACACGCCGTTCTTCGCCCTCGACGTGATGCGCGTGCTGGTCGAGCGCATCCGCCTGATGAACGAGCGCATCTGACGGCTCAAGTGGTGCCGACCATGACGCCGACGAGCACGGCCGCGATGACGATGTAGCTGAGATGGTGGAGCAGTTGGTCGAAGCCGATTGCCCACCAGAACTCGCGGTCGACCGGGGTGAAGCCCCGCGCCCGGATCCACTTATCCTTCGCCCAGTCGACGTGGTAGTGGAAGACGAATTCCCCGATCAGGATCGCCGCGCCGAGCCAGAAGGTCGGCGTCACGGCCAGGAACACCGTCGCCGTGCCGACGATGTGGAGGCCGGCATGAAGGAAGCCGCCGGGATGGCCGTAGGTGCCCTTGTTCTGCAGCTGGTAGAGGGACTGGAGGGGATAGTCGCAGATGGCGTGCTTGACCTGCAGGATCGTCAGGACGACGAGCAGCGCCGTGAACGGATCACTCAAGTTCAGCACTCTGGCGCCCCCAAATCCCAATGCCATCCACTATGGCGCGCCGAATCGGCGCCGAGTGTGAAGCCGGTCACAGGGGTTGGCCCGGTGCTCCCGCGGGCCGCAGGGGAGGTTTCGGCTGCCGCGCGCGGCCACCGTCGGTCGGCGGTCATTTCGGGAAGGGTCCCCTGAACTGTTGATATGCTCCCCGGGGGCGGGAGTATATCCGCGCTGAAGGATGTCAAGCCTCGCGGAGGCACGGGCGAACGGCAGATCGCCGCACGCCCTCGCGCCATGGCACATGGCTATGGTTCTCGTTTGCGATCCGCGCGCTGGAGCAGTAGGACCCGGCGTCACTTCCCCCCGAAGAATCGGCGGATGCGGCTGGCGAAGTCGCGGTGGCTTTCGGCGTCGGCGGCGACGCGGCGGAGGATCGCCTCGCGCTCCGCCAGCACCACGCCGAAGCGGTCGATGAGGTCCGGTGCGCGTGCGAACATCTCCTCGAGGGCCGGCTTGGTGATCTCGAGCGCGGTGAGGTCGGTCGCCGCCACCACCGTGGCGCGGCGGCGCATGCCGGTGAGGATCGACATCTCGCCGACGATCTGTCCCGCGGTGATCGAGGCGACGCCGTGCTCGTCGCCATGCGTGTCGTGGAGCGTGACGCTGGCCTCGCCCGAGACGACCGCGAACATCGAGTCGCCGAAGTCGCCCTCGGAGATGAGGAACGTGCCGGCCGGATAGAAGACCGGTTCGCACTGCGCGGCGAGATGGTCGAGCTGGCGCGCATCGAGCGTTTCGGCGAACAGCGGAATGGCGGCGAGGACGGCACGAGGGTCGATGTCTTCCAACGGTCCAACCTTCTAGGTCTGGGGTTTGTCCGGCGCCGCCGGGGGCGGCGGGGCGGGGCGCGCCGACTGCCAGGGCCAGCGGCCCTCGATCTCGACCTGGAGCGACAGGCTGAGGAAGGTGCGGACGATGACGATGCCGCCGAGGATGATCAGGCTGTCGATCGTCGGGTCGAGGGTGATGGTGCGGATGATGTCGGCGGCGATCAGGAACTCGAGGCCGAGCAGGATGCCCCGGCCGAGCGTGGCGCGGAACGGCTGGAAGCCGGTCGCCCAGCCGCCATGGCCGAAACCGCCCCGGACATAGACCGCGGTGGCCACCACCGCGGCGAGGACGATGACGGCGACGCCGGCGAGCTCGATCGCGGCGATCACCACCCGGAGGAACGAGGCGTCGATGGCGCTGTGGGGGAAGCTCATGACGGCCTAGCGGGGCGCGAGAGTGGCGATGAGGTCGTTGGCCACCCTGGCCATTTCCATCGCCGCGCCGAACCGGAACTGGTTGATGGCGACGAAGACGCCGACATTGCGGCTGGGCGAGAAGGCGCAATAGGTGAAGATGCCCTGGAGGCCGCCGGCCTTCTGCAGGATCAGGGGCCGGCCGCCGTCCGCCTTCATGATGATCCAGCCGAGGCCGACCGCATCCATGTGGCCGGATTCGTCGTAGCCGAGAACCGGCGACAGGGCGTCGCGCGAGACGTAGGCGGCATGATCGAGGAGGCGCATCTCGGCGTGGTCCGCCGAGAGCCGGTCCATGTGCCAGCCGAGCCACTTCAGGATGTCGTTGGGCGTCGAGTAGAGCGAGGACGCGCCCGCCATCACCGGCGTCGCGGCGACATGCGGCAGCGGCGAGCCGTCGAAGTCGTGGCCCTGCATCAGCCGGTCGTCGTCTCCCGGGCGCAGGTCGAGGATGGTGTCCTCGAGGCCCGCCGGCGCGATCACCCGTTCCTCGAGCACCTCGGCATAGGGCTTGCCCGCCGCGCTGCCGAGGGCGGCGGCGAGCACATCGAAGGCGAAGTTCGAATAGAGCCCGCCGGTGCCCGCCGGGAAGAGCAGCGGATCGTCAGCGAGCGCCCTGGCATAGGCCTCCGCGGTCAGGGTGGAGAAGGGGTCGTCCGGCGGTCCGGGCGCGCGCTCCACCTCCCGTGGGAGACCCGAGGTGTGGGTTGCAAGGTCGATCAGGCGGACGACATGGCCGTCGCGCGACGGGACCGTGATGCCCCAGTCGAGGTGAGTCTGGAGCGGGTCGGAGAAGGCGACCGTGCCGTCGGCGACGAGGCTCGCCAGCGTCGCCCCGGTGAACACCTTGGTGATCGAGCCGATCCGCATCAGCGTGTCGCCGTCGGGGGCCTTGTCGGAGCCCGCGGCCATCGTGCCGAGGCCGACGATGGCGGTCTCGCCGTCCTTGATGACCCCGAGCACCAGGCCGGGCACGCCGCTGTCGAGATAGAGCACCGTTGCCGGCAGCGTGATCGCCTCCTGGAGGAGCCGTTCGTCGGCCGCGACGGGCATGGCGGTGAGCGCCAGGGAAACGGCGAGCGTGGCGGCCGCCATGGTGTCGGAGATCCTGATCATCGCGCTGGTCGAGCTCCCCCCTCGTGGCGACAGCCGGGGGAGACTAGCATGATCGGCCTTCACGCCAAGCCGTCGTCGCGGCCGGGCAGGGGCGTCAGTGCGTGTAATCGATGGTCGCGGCGCCGAGGATCGGGCCGGGCAGGCCGTTGTCCCGCTCGGTCTGGAGGATCACGGCGCAGCGCGAGACCGAGGCCTGATCGAGTTCGCTCTTGGGGAGGTCGATGGTGACCTCCTTCCCCTTCCACATCGCGATCGGGCGGAGCTTCCGCACCACGTTGTAGTAGGTCACCGACTTGCCGGTATTCTCGCCGCGCTCGATCGGCACGGTGACCGGGTCGTCGTAGAGGGCGAGCCAGATGGTCCCCTTGTGCTTGCCCGGGGCAGCGGCGGCGCCGACCGTCACCGTGGTCGAATCGGTCCCCGGAATCATGGTCACCGGCACCGGAAGCGGCGGACTGGTCTTCAGGGCGGCCTCGATCTGCTGGCGGTTGCTGCCGATGACGTGGGCCGCGCCGTTGACGACGACCTGGGGCGTGTAGACCTGCCGGTCGCCACGGGCATCGGCATAGGCCTTCTGGCGTACCGTGTTGTCGTGGCTGGCCAGCGTGGCCTTCCAGCCGAGATAGTCCCAGTCGTCGACGGGAAACGACAGGGCGAGGATGGCGGG
>JAEZEN010000157.1 GCA_023433185.1 Pseudomonadota bacterium
CTATCTCGGCTACGACATGGTGCGCGAGATGGAGGCGCTAGGCGCGCCGCCGCCCGACGCGCTCGGCTTCCCCGATGCGATGCTCATCCGCCCCACCGTCGTCGTGGTCTTCGATGCGGTCCGCGACGAGATCACGGTCGTGACGCCGGTCCGCCCGGTCGAGGGCGTCAGCGCCGCGCAGGCCCATGCCCGGGCAACCGAGCGCCTGACCGCCGTCGTCGACACGCTCGACCTGAGCCTCGACAAGTCGGCGCACTATGCCGAGCTCGATCTTGACCGGCCGATCGTCTCCAACACCCCCCCGGAGCGCTACCTCGCGATGGTGGCGCGGGCGAAGGACTACATCGCCGCCGGCGACATCTTCCAGGTCGTGCTGTCGCAGCGCTTCGAGGCGCCGTTCGCCCTGCCGCCCTTCGCGCTCTACCGCGCGCTCCGCCGCGTGAATCCCTCGCCCTACCTCTATTTCCTCGACTTCGGCGATTTCGCCGTCGCCGGGTCGAGCCCGGAAATCCTGGCGCGGGTGCGCGACGGCGAGGTCACGATCCGGCCGATCGCGGGCACCCGGCCGCGCGGCGCGACACCGGAGGAGGACCGCGCGCTCGAGGCGGAACTGCTCGCCGACCCCAAGGAGCGCGCCGAGCACCTGATGCTCCTCGACCTCGGGCGGAACGACGTCGGCCGCGTCGCCGAGATCGGCTCGGTCAAGGTCACCGCCTCGTTCTTCCCCGAGTACTACAGCCACGTCATGCACATCGTCTCGAACGTCATCGGCCGCCTCGGCAAGGGCCATGACGCGCTCTCGGCGCTCGCCGGCGGTTTCCCGGCCGGCACCGTCTCCGGCGCACCGAAGGTCCGGGCGATGGAGATCATCGACGAGCTGGAAGTCGAGAAGCGCGGCATCTATGCCGGCTGTGTCGGCTACTTCACGGCCAATGGCGACATGGATTCCTGCATCATCCTCCGCACCTCGATCGTCAAGGACGGGAAGATGTACGTACAGGCCGGGGCCGGCATCGTCGCCGACTCGGTGCCGCAGAAGGAGCACGAGGAGTGCATCGCCAAGTCCCGCGCCCTGTTCCGCGCGGCCGAGGAGGCCATCCGCTTCGCCTCCCGCGTCGGGCGGGGGCAGTAGCGTCAGGGGCGCGCGGACGATGACCGGACCGGCGCATGTACGGCGGAGTGCTGGCCGAAGCGCCGGCCGTGTCCTCGCGCTGCTCTGCGCATTCATCATCCTCCCGCTCGGCTGGGCCTGGTTCGGCGCCACCGCGGTCCGCCTGCCCTTCGCGCCGATGCTCGCCCTCGCCGTCGCAGCGACCGCGGTCTATGCCGTCCTGATGTGGCGATCGATGGCCCTGCGCGACGACGGCGTCTCGCTGTCCGGAGCCCTGGTCGCCGGCATCGGCGCGCCGGTCGTCGGCGCCTTCTTACTCGACGTCATGGTCGTGGTCCACGGCGGTTCTGGCGATGCGGTTGCGCATAGCCTATTGTTGGCGTACTGGCCGCTCGGCGTCGCCGCAGGGTTCGCCGGAGCCGTTGCCGCGCTGGTGGCCGCGGCACTGGCGAAGCGAAGCTTCGCACGTCGCAATGTGCCGGGCCTCAGGCTGGATTGACCGTGACCCATGCTCCTCGTCATCGATAACTACGACAGCTTCACCTACAACCTCGTCCACTATCTCGGCGAGCTCGGGGCGGAGGTCGATGTCCGCCGCAACGACAGGATCGGCGTCGACGCGGTCATGGCGATGCGGCCGGAGGCGATCGTCATCTCGCCCGGCCCCTGCACGCCCAACGAGGCCGGCATCTGCCTCGACCTGATCGCCACCGCCGGACCGCAGATTCCGATCCTCGGCGTCTGCCTCGGCCACCAGTCGATCGGCCAGGTCTATGGCGGCCGGGTGGTGCGGGCGCCGTCGCTGATGCACGGCAAGGTCAGCACCATCCGCCATGGCGGCAAGTCGGTGTTCCGCGGCATCAACGGCGACTTCCTGGCCACGCGCTACCACTCCCTGACCATCGCTCCCGACAGCCTGCCGGAGACGCTCGAGGTCACCGCCAGCGCCGACGACGACGTGATCATGGGGGTCATGCACAAGGCCCATCCGGTCCACGGCGTCCAGTTCCACCCGGAATCGATCGCCTCCGAGAACGGCCACCAGGTGCTCCGCAACTTCCTCGACCTCGCCGCCGAGTGGAACGCGCGGCAGCGGGCCTATGCGGTGGCGTGAGGGTCGCACATGATCGAGATCAAGAGGCCAGGCGCCAATCAGAATGACAGCCGAACCCAATCGACCCGGGCAATCGGAAGACCCACAAGAACACCCCATGCCTGACCTGAAGTCCATCATCGGCAAGGTCGCCGCGGGCGAGCGCCTCACCCGCGCCGAGGCCGAGGAGGCCTTCGGCGTGATCATGTCGGGCGAGGCGACTCCGGTCCAGATCGGCAGCTTCCTCACCGGCCTCAGGCTCCGCGGCGAGACCGTCGACGAGATCGCCGGCGCGGTGGCGACCATGCGGGCGAAGATGCTCCGCGTCGAGGCGCCGGCGGGCGCCATCGACGTCGTCGGCACCGGCGGCGACGCCACCGGCAGCTACAACATCTCGACGGCGTCGGCCTTCGTCGTCGCCGGCGCGGGGGTGCCGGTCGCCAAGCACGGCAACCGGGCCCTCTCCTCGCGGTCGGGCGCCGCCGATACGCTGACCGCGCTGGGGGTGAAGATCGACCTCGCACCGGAGGACATCGCCCGCTGCATCCGCGAGGCCGGCATCGGCTTCATGTTCGCCCCCGCCCATCATGCGGCGATGAAGCATGTCGGGCCGGCCCGCGCCGAGCTCGGCTTCCGCACGGTCTTCAACCTGATCGGACCGCTCTCCAATCCGGCGAGCGTCGGGCGCTACCTGCTCGGCGTCTTCTCGCCCGACTGGGTCGAGCCGCTCGCCAACGTGCTGATGACGCTCGGCGCCGAACGCGCCTGGGTCGTCCATGGCGCCGGCGGCTTCGACGAGATCTCGCCCGCCGGCGAGACGAAGGTCGCAGCCCTCGAGGACGGCCGGATCACCACGTTCACCATCACGCCCGAGGCGGCGGGCGTCGCCGCATCACCCGTCGAGGCCATCCGCGGCGGCGATGCCGAGCACAATGCCGCCGCGCTCCGCAGCGTGCTGAAGGGCGAGCGGAACGCCTACCGCGACACGGTCCTTCTCAATGCCGGGGCTGCCCTGGTGGTCGCCGGCGTCGCCCCCGACATTGCCGAGGGCGCCAGGCTTGCCGCGGAGACCATCGACTCCGGCCGGGCGCACGACAAGCTCGACCTCCTGGTGGCGGTGTCCAATGCGTAAGGCGGCGCCCTGCGTGCTGCGAGGCCCGGGCTTCGCCCGGGCGCCTCAGCATGAGGAAGTTGAAACTTCCTTGAGGACCTTGGCGGGGGTCATCCCTCTCCCTCATCCTGAGGTGCCCGCCGGAGGCGGGCCTCGAAGGACGCATCGCGCACATTCAGGCCGTCCGACATGACCGACTTCCTCCGCAAGATCGAAGCCTCGAAGCGCGCCGAGATCGCCGCCGCCAAGACCGCTGTGCCACCCGTCGAACTCGCCGCCCGGGCGAAGGACGCGCCGGCACCGCGGGGATTCCTCCGCGCCATCGAGGCGGCGATCGCCGCCGGCCGCACGGCGCTCATCGCCGAGATCAAGAAGGCGAGCCCGTCGAAGGGCCTGATTCGCGCCGACTTCGACCCGCCGGCGCTTGCCCGAGCATACAAGCGCGGCGGCGCGAGCTGCCTGTCGATCCTCACCGACGGGCCCTTCTTCCAGGGCGCCCCGGAATACCTGGTCGCCGCGCGCGCGTCGGTCGGCCTGCCGGTGCTCCGCAAGGAGTTCCTCTACGAGCCCTATCAGGTCGACGAAGCCCGGGCGATGGGTGCCGACTGCATCCTGATCATCATGGCCGGCGTGACGGATGACGAGGCGAAGGCGCTCGAGGACGCCGCCCTCGGCCACGGCATGGACGTGCTGGTCGAGGTTCATGACGAGCCGGAACTGGAACGCGCGCTTCGGCTGAAGTCCCGCCTCGTCGGCATCAACAACCGCGACCTCCGCACCTTCGAGACCTCGCTCGCCGTGTCCGAGCGGCTGGCGCCGCTGGTGCCGGGGGACCGCATCGTCGTCGGCGAGAGCGGCATCTTCACGCCCGCCGATGTCGCCCGCCTCGCCGCC
>JAEZEN010000230.1 GCA_023433185.1 Pseudomonadota bacterium
GGGCTCCGTCGCGCAGCAGCCGGAGCGCCTCATCGGGGGTGGGCAGGTCGGCGGCGTGGGCGATGCGGACCAACACCATGTCGGCCGCGGCCAGCGGCTGGGTCGCCGCCTTCGTCTCCTCGATGCCCTTGAGGAGCATCTGCCAGCAGCGCGCCAGCACCCGCACGGAGAGCGCCGCGGCGAATTCGGCGCCGCGCGTCTTCTCCTCCTCGGTCAAGGCGTCGTCCTCGACCGCTGCCGGGGCGAGCTTGAGGCGGGTGACGACATGGGTGAAGGCGGCGAGGTCCTCGAGCACCACCGCGGGGTCGGCGCCGACATCGTATAGGCTGCGGAGCCGGGCGAGGGCGCCCGCCGCGTCGCCGCGCATCAGGTCGCCGAAGAGGTCGATGACGAGGCCACGGTCGGCCAGGCCGAGCATGGCGCGCACGGACTCCGCCTCGACCGCGCCGCTCGCATGGGCGATGGCCCGGTCGAGCAGCGACAGCGAATCGCGGGCCGACCCTTCCGCGGCGCGCGCCAGCATGAGGAGCGATTCGTCGTCGATCGCGATCGACTCCTGGGCGGCGATGCCGCGCATCAGGCCGACCAGCCGCGCCGCCTCGATCCGGCGGAGGTCGAAGCGCTGGCAGCGCGACAGGATGGTCACCGGGACCTTGCGGATCTCGGTGGTGGCGAAGACGAACTTCACATGCTCGGGCGGCTCCTCGAGCGTCTTCAGGAGGCCGTTGAAGGCCGCCTTCGACAGCATGTGCACCTCGTCGATGATGTAGACCTTGTAGCGGGCGACCGCCGGCTTGTACCGCGCGGCCTCGATAATCTCGCGGATGTCGTCGATTCCGGTATGCGAGGCCGCGTCCATCTCCATCACGTCGATGTGGCGCCCCTCCATGATGGCGGCGCAGTGCTCGCCGAGTTCCTCCATGTCGATGACGGGGCGGTCCACCTTGCCGGGAACCGAGTAGTTGAGGGCGCGGGCGAGGATGCGGGCCGTGGTGGTCTTGCCGACCCCGCGGACCCCGGTCAGCATGTAGGCCTGCGCGATGCGGCCGGTGCGGAACGCATTGGTCAGCGTCCGCACCATCGGCTCCTGGCCGATCAGGTCGGCGAAGCTCGTCGGCCGATACTTGCGGGCGAGCACCCGGTAGGCGCCGGCACCGGCCGCTGGCGTCTCGTCAAGGCTTGCGCCGTCCATGGCCTCTTCACGAAAATCGCGGCCGGGCGCGGGCCGTCACGACGGACACCGCGCAGGCCCGGCCATGCCTCGGAAAAAAAGGAAGCCGGACGGACGACCCGCACCGGAACTCGTTAGGGCTGCTTCCTTCCGGACCTGACCCGATTGGCGAGGGGCGCGTCCGCCGCCGGCTTCCCGGATCACCATATCATGCCCCGGGGTCGCCCTGGCAAGGGCGCCCGGCCACAAAACCGGGCACAAACCGGGCACAAGCCTGTGGCGTTCCGGCTCAGGCCAGCCTTTCCTGCCGGCGGTCGAGGCCGACCAGCAGCAGCGCGCTCAGGCCGATTCCCGCGAATGCGGCGACGGTCAGAACGCCGAACAGGGCGTCGACGCCGAAGTTCTCGATCAGGACCGCGCCGAGGAAGGGGGACAGCGCGCCGACGACGAGCGCCGGCATGGCGATGCGGCCCATGAGCGCGGCATAGCCGTCGGCGCCGAATACCGCGAGCGGCACGCTGCCGCGGACGATCGAGCGGATGCCCATCCCGCCGCCATAGAGAACGATCGCCGCCCCGACCCAGGGCAGGCCCGCCCACAGCGCGCCGAGGCCGACCGCGACCAGCACCGACGAGCCGATCATCGCCCAGACCGGATGATGCCGCTGGCCGAAGAGCATCTCGACGATGCGCGCGCCGACCTGCGAGGGGCCGATCAGCGCGCCGAGAGCGACCGCGGCGCCGAGGGTCAGGTCGCGTGCCTGGAGCATGGTGAGAAGGTGGACCGACACCACCGAGGCGATGGCGGAACTCGTGGTGAAGGCAGCCGCGATCACCACGAACTGGCGGCGGCGGAGCGGATCGCGTGGTGGTCGTCCCTCGCTTGCATGCGCGCGCCGCGGACGCGGATCGCGTGCGGCCTGTCGCGGCACCAGGGCCAGGACCAGTGGCAGGCACACGGCAATCTGGATCGCGGCATAGACCCAGCACGCGCCCCGCCAGCCCAGCCACGATTCGAGGAGCGCTGAGAGCGGCCAGCAGAGCGTGCTGGCGAAGCCGCCGAACAGCGTCAGCCAGGTGATGGCTCGCCGGGCGGCCATGCCGTAGAGCCGGCCGAGCGTCGAGAAGGCGGCGTCGTAGAGGCTAGCGCCCATGCCGAGGCCGATGATCAGCCAGGCGGCGACGAAGACCGGGAGGCTCGGGGCCAGCGCCAGCATGCCGAGGCCTGCCGCCAGGAGCAGCGCGCCGCCCGCGAGGATCGGGCGCCCGCCGTGGCGTTCGATGGCGTCGCCGACGAAAGGCGCGACCAGGCCCTCGACGAGGAGGCCCAGCGAGAGCGCGCCGATGATCCAGGCGAGCGACCATCCCGTGTCGCGGGCGATCGGTTCGGCGAGGACGGCGAGCAGGTAGTAGGACGAGCCCCAGGCGAGGATCTGGAAGATCCCGAGCGCGGTGATGACGGGCATCCGCCCCGTGTCGCCGTCCAGCTCAGGCCGCATGGTCGCTCGCCACCGCCGCTCCGGCATCGGCGCAGCATTCGTCGGCGAGGAATCCGATCACGCGCCGCATGGCGGCATAGTCGGCGCGGCAGATCAGGCTGGTGCCGACGCGCTCCTGGGTGACCAGACCCGTCAGTACGAGCTGGCGGAGGTGGTGGGAGAGCGTCGAGCCCGGAACGCCGAGACGCTCCTGCAGATGCCCGACGGGCAGCCCGTCGTCGCCGGCCCGGACCAATGCGCGGTACACGCGGAGGCGGGTGGGATTGCCGAGCGCTTCAAGCTGGCGGGCGGCGTGGTCAAGGTCCATGGGACGGAATGTTCCGAACTCGTCCGTCACAATCAATCGGTATTTCCGGAATGATGGAAATAAATGAGCCGACCGATGGTGCCGAGTCGCACGGCGGCGGCGCGGCGGGGGCGCGCATTGCAACCGCCTTGGTGCTATCCTGAGTCGCGAAGCGCCGAGGAGCAGCGAAAATGGCGAAGTTCGTCGCCAAGCAGGCCATCGACATGACGACCCTGCCAGGGGTCTCGTACCTGTTCGATCCGCAGACCACGTACTTCTACGACCGGGGCAGCAATAGCTTCCGCGCCGCTGACGACGCGCTGCGCGAGGGGTACCTGCTTCGTGTGGAAGGCCACGACTTCGTCAACCGCTGGAGCCAGCCGACCGGCAAGGGAACGGTCGAGAAGCTCCAGGTGACGCTGGACAAGAAGGTGGTCTACATGATCACCGGGCTCGACATGAAGCTCGGCAACATCTTCGACACGACGCCCGAAAAGGCCTTCAACGCCCTGTTCAAGGGCAACGACACGTTCAAGGGCTCGTCGGGCAGCGACGTGCTGGCGGCGGGCCGGGGCAAGGACACGCTGAAGGGGAAGGGCGGCAACGACACGCTGCGCGGCGAGAACGGCCGCGACCGTCTCGACGGCGGCGAGGGGATCGACACGCTCGACGGCGGCAAGGGAAAGGACACCTTTGTCTTCTCGGTGACGCCCTCGAACGCGAACTACGACCGCATCACCAAGTTCCAGAAGGACGAGACGCTCGAGTTCAGGGCGAAGAAGTTTCCCGCTCTCACCAAGGGGCCGCTTTCGGAGGACCAGTTCCTGGTGATCGGCAGCCGTCCGGCCGACGGCGACGACTACATCCAGTACAATCGGACGACCGGCGCCGTGATCTACGATGCCGACGGCAGCGGCCCGATCGCGGGGGTGGTGGTGTGCTACGTCCAGGCCGATGCGAAGCTCGGCGCGGGCAACATCATCGTCGCCTGACCACGCCTGCCGGCCGTTCAGTCGGGCCGGACCGCGCGCCGCGCTGCGGCCTCGAGCGCGGCCTCGTCAAGCACCGGCGACGCCGCCCTGAGCACGGTGCGGGCTTCGAGCGCCTTCACCGACAGCACGATCGCCTCGTTGAAGGGACAGGGGATGCCGAGGGCGTCGCCGTGGCGGACGAGCGCGCCGTTGAGCGAGTCGATCTCGGTGCGGCGCCCGGTCTCGACATGCTGGAGCATCGAGGGGCGGTTGTAGCGGGTGAAGGCATGGTCGACGACGTGGCCGCGCGGGTCCGGTTCGGGCAGCGTCACGCCCTGCGCCGCGACCACGGCAAGGGCCTCGTCGAGAATGCGGTGGACCAGGGCGAGGGCGGGCGCGGTCCGCACGATCTCGCCCGGTCGCAGCCCGGTGATCGCGGCGACCGGGTTGAGCGCGACGTTGAGGACGAACTTCATCCAGACGTGGCCCATCACGTTGTCGCTTGCCGTCACCGGCAGGCCGGCGCTTCGGAACAGGCCGGCGAGGGCGTCGAGGCGCGCCGAGGCGCTGCCGTCGATCTCGCCGATCGTCGTCTCGCCGAGATTGGTGTGGGCCACCCGGCCCGGCGCGAGCCGGGCACCGCTGTTATAGGTGTTGCCGGCCAGCACCCGGCCGGGGCCGAGGGCCGCGGCGAGCGCCTCGACATTGCCGATGCCGTTCTGGAGGGTGAGGACGAAGGCGCCGGGTCGCAGGTGTTCGGCGAGGATCGCGGCGACCGCGCCGGTGGCATTGCCGTCGACCATGACCAGCGCCATGTCGGCCGTGGCGATCATCGCCGGGTCGGTCGAGGCCTCGAGCCGATGGCGGCGTTCCGCGCCGTCGGGGCCGGCCAGCACCAGGCCGTCCGCGGCGATCGCGGCGATGTGCTCCGCGTCGCGGTCGAACAGGACCACCTCGGCGCCCGCTTCGGCGAAGCGCGCGCCGAAGAGGGCTCCCATCGCGCCGGCGCCGACGACCGCGATCCGCATCGCTGCGCCCTCAGTCGACGTCCTTGAAGCGGCCGTCGTCGATGAGCTTCTGGAGGAGGTGCGGCATCTTCAGCCCGGCCTTCACCTTCGCCTCGAGCTCGGCCTCGGCGGCGCGCACGGCGGCGAGCCGCTCGATGGTCTCGTCGATCCGCGCGAAGGGCACCACCACCACGCCGTCCTCGTCACCGAGCACGATGTCGCCCGGGCCGACCGCGACGCCGCCGCAGACCATCGGGAAGCCGATCGTGCCGGGACCGTTGCGCACCGGCGAGTTCGGCGTCACCGCCGCGGCATAGCAGGGCAGGCCGACGCCGCGGAGGCCGGGGATGTCACGCACCGCGCCGTCGGTGACGAAGGCCGCTACGCCGGCGTTCTTCATCATGCCGAGCAGCAGGTCGCCGATCACCGCGACCTCGGTGAAGCCGCCGGCCGAGGAGACCACCACGTCGCCGGGCCGGACGACGTTGAGCGAGGCGTAGGTGGCGAGGTTGTCGGCCGGCCCGTCGTTGCAGGTCACGGCAACGCCGCAGAAGGGCTTGACGCCGCCAATCGGCTTGACGCGCTCGCTGAGGCCGCCGCTGCCGCCCATGGCATCCACGACATGTCCGGTCTGCTGGCCGCGGAACGCGTCCACCTGGGCGGCGGACGGGCGCTGGAAATTGCGCCGGATCCGGAGCAGCGGCGGGTCTTCGATCATCTGTCTTTCCTCCCCTTGTCGGTGCTGGTGCTATCAGCGCCGGCGGCGGCTCACAAGGGCATCGCATTCGACCGGACGCCGCGAACGCCGCTTGCCGGATCGCCGCCGGCGCGATACCTCCGATTTCGCCCCGGCGTGCCTCCCTGACCCGATATGATCGCGGCCCCGGGCCCGCATCCGGGCGGGATCTTCCGCTCCGCCCTGCACAGGGTGCGGCGTGTGCGAGACAGGCATGATCGAACGGCTGGAACTCTTCATCGCCCTCGCTCGCGAGCGGCACTTCGGCCGCGCGGCGGACTCCTGCGGCGTGAGCCAGCCGACGCTGTCGGCCGCCATCAAGCAGCTCGAGGAGAGCTTCGGCGTGCGGCTGGTGAACCGCAGCTCGCGCTTCGAGGGCTTCACGGCGGAGGGCGAACGCGTGCTCGACTGGGCGCGCCGCATCGTCGGCGACGCCCGCGCCATGCACCAGGAGATCGACGCGCTCAAGCGCGGTCTCGCCGGCGAGCTCCGCATCGCGGCGATCCCGACGGCCCTGGCGATGACGGCGCTCATCACCACGCCCTATCGCGCCAGGCATCCCGAGGTGCGGTTCAGCATCGTCTCGCGCACCTCTGCCGAGGTGCTGCGGCTGCTCGACAATCTCGAGGTCGATGCCGGCCTGACCTATCTCGACAACGAACCGCTCGGGCGCGTCAACACCATCCCGCTCTACCTCGAGGAGTACCGGCTGCTCACGGCGCGCGACGGCCCTTTCGGCGACCGCGACCGGGTCACCTGGGCCGAGGTCGGCCGCATGCCGCTCTGCCTGCTGACCCCCGACATGCAGAACCGGCGGATCATCGACGCCCTGCTCCGCGGGGTCGGGGCCGAGCCGTCGCCGACCCTCGAGTCGAATTCGATGATCGTCCTGTTCGCCCATGTCCGAACCGGCAAGTGGTCGAGCATCATGCCGGCGAAGCTCGCCGAGACGCTCGGACTCACCGACAGCGTCCGCGCCATCCCGATCGTGGAACCCGCCGCGACCCATGCGGTCGGCCTGGTGGTGCCGCATCGCGAGCCGATGACGCCGCTGGTCGCCGCCCTCGTCGCCGAGGCGCGGGACCTTGCCGCGGCTTTGGCCGACGCGGCGGCGGACGCGCGCGACTGACGAACAGGCCGCGTCTTCGGGGGCAGATCGATCAGGTTTCCTGATCGTGCGATATCCTTCGTCCCATTGAAACTATGGGCTTTTCGCGACACTTATGGTTTGTTCCAAGGAGGAAACGATCCCCGGATGCCGGCCAATCGCCAATGGAACGCGGCGCGCGCCGCGGAGATCATCGCATCGGAGATGCGTGCGGAGGGGCCGCTTCTCCCCATCCTCCACGCGCTGCAGGCCGAGTTCGGCTATGTCGACCGCGCCGCCGAGCCGATGATCGCCGAGGCGCTCAACATCAGCCGCGCCGAGGTTCACGGCGTCGTCACCTTCTACCACGACTTCCGGCACGAGCCCGGGGGCGAGCACCTCCTCAAGCTCTGCCGCGCCGAGGCCTGCCAGGCGGCCGGTTGCGAGGCACTGGTCGACCGCGCCGAACGCACGCTCGGCACGCCGCTGGGCACCACGGCCCCGGGAGGGCGCGTCACCCTCGAAGCAGTCTACTGCCTCGGCCTCTGCGCGGTCGCGCCGGCGGCGATGCTCGACGGCAGGGTCGTCGGGCGGCTCGATGCCGGCCGGCTGGACGCCCTGATCACGGAGGCGGGCGCATGACCCTCCGTCTCTTCGTTCCCCGCGATGCCGGCGCGCTCGCCGTCGGCGCCGACGACGTGGCGGCGGCGCTCGGTCAGGCGGCGCTCGCTCGCGGGCTCGAGGTCGAGATCGTCCGCACCGGCTCGCGCGGCCTCTACTGGCTCGAGCCGCTGGTCGAGGTCGAGACGGCCGATGGACGGGTCGGCTTCGGCCCGGCGACGCCCGGCGACGCGGACGCGATCCTCGCCGCGGTGACCGGCGGTGCGCCGCACCCGCTGGCGCTCGGCATCGTCGACGACATCCCCTGGCTCAAGCGCCAGACCCGGCTCACCTTCGCCCGTTGCGGCGTAGTCGATCCGCGCTCCTTCGCCGACTATGGACGGCATGACGGATGGAAGGGCCTGCAGCGCGCGATCGAACTCGGGCCCGAGGCGACGATCGCCGAGGTGACCGAGTCCGGCCTCCGGGGCCGCGGTGGCGCGGGCTTCCCGACCGGGATCAAGTGGAAGACCGTCGCCGGTGCGACGGGGCCGCAGAAGTACATCGTCTGCAATGCCGACGAGGGCGACAGCGGCACCTTCGCCGATCGCATGCTCATGGAGGGCGACCCGTTCTCGCTGATCGAGGGCATGGCCCTCGCCGGCTTCGCGGTCGGCGCCACGTAGGGCTACGTCTACATCCGCTCCGAATATCCCCAAGCCATCGACGCGATGAACGAGGCGATCCGCGCCGCCCGGCGGGGCGGCATGCTCGGCGCGGGGATCGCCGGCACGGACATCGCCTTCGACATGGAGGTGCGGGTGGGGGCGGGGGCCTATGTCTGCGGCGAGGAGACCTCGCTCCTCGAAAGCCTCGAGGGCAGGCGCGGCGTCGTCCGCGCCAAGCCGCCGCTGCCCGCGATCAAGGGTCTCTTCGGGCGGCCGACGGTGGTGAACAACGTCATCTCGCTCGCCACCGTGCCGGCGATTCTCGCGCGCGGCGCCGGCTGCTACCGCGACTTCGGCATGGGCCGCTCGCGCGGCACGATGCCGATCCAGCTCGCCGGCAACGTGCGCTTCGGCGGGCTGTTCGAGACCGCCTTCGGCGTGACGCTGGGCGAACTGGTCGACGACATCGGCGGCGGCACGCTCACCGGCCGTCCGGTCAGGGCCGTCCAGGTCGGCGGCCCGCTCGGCGCCTATTTCCCGCGCGCCCTGTTCGACACGCCCTTCGACTACGAGGCCTTCGCCGCCCGCGACGGGCTGATCGGTCACGGCGGCGTCGTCGTCTTCGACGAGTCCGTCGACATGGCGAAGCAGGCGCGTTTCGCGATGGAGTTCTGCGCCATCGAATCCTGCGGCAAGTGCACACCCTGCCGGATCGGCTCGACGCGCGGCGTCGAGACCATCGACCGCATCGTCCGCGGCGAGCGGCGCGAGGAGAGCCTCGCCCTGCTCGCAGACCTCTGCGACACGCTCAAGTTCGGCTCGCTCTGCGCCCTCGGAGGCTTCACGCCCTATCCCGTGATGAGCGCGCTCACCC
>JAEZEN010000186.1 GCA_023433185.1 Pseudomonadota bacterium
GGGCTGGCCGCGGCGCCCGATCCGGCGCTGCCGGCGGCGGCCGGTCCGGGCAGCTACGTCATGCTCCTCGACCGATCCGGCGCGATCCAGGTGCTGCAATACCGGATCGGCGACGGCGCCCTCATCGCGTTCCGGCAGCCGCCCGTCCTGCTCGCACCGGACATCAACACCGCGCTGGTCACGGACCGCGGCTTCCTGCCCACCCGCATCGTCGACGCCTATCGCTTCGCCGGCTACCGGATCGACTACGGCGACCTGCCGGATCCCTCCAATGACGGCCGGGTGACGCTCCTCGCGGCCGTCTACCGCTCCGGCTTCCTGCAGCCTACGACGCTGATCGAGCGCTACGTCGCGGACCTGGCGTGGCTCGGCAGCGAGACCCGGGCGTTCTCGGCCGGCACCTTCGTCGGCTACGCCTACGAGACCGATTTCCATGTCGGCATCGACGACCAGGCGGCACCGCGCGCGCGGGACACGGTGGCGCGCCGGGTCTACGTGCCCGCGCTCGATCTCGACATCGACGCCGGGACCTGGGCGGCGGCCGGCGACATCCGCGTCGGGCGGGTCGCGAGTTCGGCGGAACTCGGGCCGATCACCTGGCTGTTGTCGGACATCCCCGACGACATGCGGGACTGCATCGCCGGTGTCGTCGCGTCGCCCGAATACCTCCCCTACAGCGCCGCGATCGGCGCCCTGGAACGGCGAACCCTGGGGCTGATCGACCGGACATCGACCGATATCCTGGAATATGGCATCGCGGACTACGAGGCCGTTGCCAAGCGATACGGGATCGCAGAGAAGTTCCGCGGCTGCGTCCCGATGTGAGGACGGGCCGGCGTCGGATCGTCCGTTCCAATTCCCGCACGAATGGAATAGACGTTCCGGAACGACAGGGAGGCAGGCAATGCAGACTTTCGACAACGTGATCGGCGGCCAGCGCGTCCGTTCCGCGAGCACCCGTACCGCCCCGGTGTTCAACCCGGCCACCGGCGAGCAGTCGGCCATCCTGCCGCTGTCGACGGCGGCCGAGCTCGATGCGGCCGTGCAGGCGGCGAAGAAGGCGCTGCCGGCCTGGGCCGAGATGCCGCCGCTCCGCCGCGCCAAGCACATGTTCGCCTTCAAGGCGCTGCTCGACGCCAACCAGAAGAAGATCGCCGAGGCGATCTCCGCCGAGCACGGCAAGACCCACGCCGACGCGCTCGGCGAACTGCAGCGCGGCATCGAGGTCGTCGATTTCGTCTGCGGCATCCCGCATCTGCTCAAGGGCGAGTTCTCGCGCCATGTCGGCCCGGGCATCGACACCCATTCCGACCGCCAGCCGCTCGGCGTCGTCGCCGGCATCACGCCGTTCAACTTCCCCGCCATGGTGCCGATGTGGATGTACCCGGTGGCGATCGCCTGCGGGAACACCTTCATCCTCAAGCCGTCGGAGCGCGACCCGTCGGCCTCGATGGTGATCGCCGAGCTGTTCCGGGAGGCCGGTTTCCCCGACGGCGTGCTCAACATCGTCCATGGCGACAAGGAAGTGGTCGACGCGATCCTGACCCACCCCGACATCAAGGCGGTGTCCTTCGTCGGCTCGACGCCGATCGCCGAATATGTCTACCGGACCGGAACCGCGCACGGAAAGCGGGTCCAGGCGCTGGGCGGCGCCAAGAACCACATGATCGTCATGCCCGATGCCGACATGGACAAGGCCGCCGACGCGCTGATGGGCGCCGGCTACGGCTCGGCCGGCGAACGCTGCATGGCGATCTCGGTGGCGGTGCCGATCGGCGAGGAGACCGCGAACAAGCTGGTCGAATCGCTCGCCCCGCGGGTGCGCGCCCTCAAGATCGGCCCGGCGACCGACCCCGAGGCCGAGATGGGGCCGCTGGTGACGAAGCAGCACATGGAGAAGGTGCTCGGCTACATCGACCAGGGCGCCAAGGAGGGCGCCGAGCTGGTGGTCGACGGCCGCGGCTTCAACCTCCAGGGCTACGAGGGCGGCTACTATGTCGGCGGCACGCTGTTCGACCGCGTCACGCCCGACATGACCATCTACAGGGAGGAGATCTTCGGCCCGGTGCTCTCGGTCGTCCGCTCGCCCAGCTACGACCACGCCGTCAAGCTGATCAACGACCACGAATATGGCAACGGCACCGCGATCTTCACCCGCGACGGCGACGCGGCGCGGAGCTTCGCCGACAGGATCGAGGTCGGCATGGTCGGCATCAACGTGCCGATCCCGGTGCCGGTCGCCTACCATTCCTTCGGCGGCTGGAAGCGCTCGCTGTTCGGCGACCATGCGATCTACGGGCCGGAGGGTGTGCACTTCTACACGCGGCTGAAGACGGTGACGACGCGCTGGCCCGACGGCATCAAGTCGGGCGCGGTCTTCACCTTCCCCTCGACGCACTGACGCAAGGCGGGGGTGATGCAGGACATGCGACCGACCCCCGGGTGTGACGGCGGCTGGTGGCGGGCCCGGCGCGTCGGGCTTCAAGGTGCCGTCTTTGTCGGCCTCCTCATCACCGCGACCAGCTCGCCGGCTTGGGTGAACTGGGAGACCTATGTCTCTGTCGAGGACGGCTTCTCAGTCAGATTCCCTACCCCACCGATTTTCTTCGATGTCTTGTTCGGAACGAAAAGCGAGAGCATTGCCGCCTACCACCGCTACACCGCCTCCGCTGATGTAGAGAGTTTCAGCGTGGACGTCGTGCAGTTCGAGCCCGCCGTCCACATGGTGAAGACCGATTCCGCGCTTCTCGCCGCGGCAGTCGACAGAGCAGCCGGTGCCATTTGCCACGCCGGCGAATACCGGGAGATCGAGACGAGTGGGCGCCTATCCCATGACGTCGTCTTCGAGTGCCCCGACGAGTGGACGAGGCGGATTCGCTTCATCATCGTCGACGGCCGCCTCTACCAGGTCGAGGTGAGCGGCGGACCGGATGTGGCCATCAACAAGTCTGCTGAACGCTTCCTCAATTCGTTCAGGCTGGCGGCAGACGGGGCGCCGCAATGATGTCTGTCCAGAGGTCTCGCTGCGTCGCCGCGAAGGTTGTCCCGGCCCTCTTGCTGATCCTTGGACTGATCGGTCCGGCCATCGCCGACGACTGGCAGACCCTTGCCCCCGAGGGCAAGGGCTTCACGGTGGAGATGCCGACGCAGCCCGAGCACCGCGAGAACCTCAACGACCCCGAGCTGTTCGCCGATGTCGACGACTACGGCAGCCCGGTCGGCGACGGCTTCGTCATGGCCACCGTCTTCGACTTCGAGCCCGCCAAGCGCGCGCTGATGAGCGAGGGGGACGTCTTCAAGCTGGGCGAAGCCATGGTGCAGCCCGGCTGCGCGCCGACCGCGTCGCGGCCGCTGCCGGGTGGGCCAGACGCGGCGGTCGAGACCGATTTCGCCTGCCCCGAGGGTGTCAGGCTGCGCTACCGCATGCACCTCCTCGGCGACCGGCTCTGGCGCCTTGCCGCCGGCGGCCCGGCGAGCATCGCCGATGGCGACGTGGCAGATCGCTTTTTCCGGTCCTTCGCGCTGTCGGATTAGGGTTGTCGCGGGCGGCGCGAAGGTTGCAGATTGACGGGACGAACGAGAAGGACGAGCGCTGACATGACCACCCCCGCCGACAACCTCCGCATCAACGGCGACCGCCTGTGGGAGACGATCCACGCGATCGCCGAGATCGGGCCGGGCGTGCGGGGCGGCAGCAACCGCCAGACGCTCACCGACGAGGATGCCGAGGGCCGGCGGCTGTTCCAGCGCTGGTGCGAGGACGCCGGGATGACCGTGAAGGTCGACGCGATGGGGACGATGTTCGCCCGCCGCGAGGGCACCGATCCGTCGCTGCCGCCGGTGGTGATCGGCAGCCACCTCGACACCCAGCCGACCGGCGGCCGCTATGACGGCGTGCTCGGCGTGCTCGGCGCGCTCGAGGCGGTACGGACCCTCAACGACCTCGGCATCCGCACGCGGCACCCGATCGAGGTGGTCAACTGGACCAACGAGGAAGGGACGCGCTTCGCCCCGGCGATGATGGCGTCGGGCGTCTTCGCCGGCGTCATCGACCAGGACTATGCCTATGCCCGCACCGACGCGAAGGGGCTGACCTTCGGCGACGAACTGGAGCGCATCGGCTTCAAGGGCCCCGAGCCGGTCGGCGGGCGGCCGTTCCGCGCCTTCTTCGAACTGCACATCGAGCAGGGGCCGATCCTCGAGGCCGAGGGCAAGGACATCGGCGTCGTCACCCACGGCCAGGGGCTGCGCTGGATCCAGTGCACCGTGACGGGCAAGGAAAGCCACACCGGCTCGACGCCGATGGCGCTGCGCCGGAATGCCGGGCGCGGGCTGGCGCAGATAACCGAGCTGGTCCACCGCATCGCCATGGACCACCAGCCGAACGCGGTCGGCGCCATCGGCCATGTCGACGTCTATCCCAACAGCCGCAACATCATCCCCGGCAAGGTCGTCTTCACCATCGATTTCCGCAGCCATGTCCTCGACACGCTCACGGCGATGGTGGCCGAACTCGAGGCCGAGGCACCGAAGCTCTGTGCGGCGCTCGGCCTCGGCTTCGAGAGCGAGATCGTCGGCCAGTTCGACCCGCCCGCCTTCGACGAAGGCTGCGTCAGGGCGATCCGCGATGCGGCCGAGCGCCTCGGCTATTCGCACCGGGACATCGTCTCGGGCGCCGGCCACGACGCCTGCTGGATCAACCGGGTCGCGCCGACGGCCATGGTCATGTGCCCCTGCGTCGACGGGCTGTCGCACAACGAGGACGAGAGCATTTCGAAGGAATGGGCCACCGCGGGGGCGAACGTCCTCCTCCAGGCGGCGGTCGAGACAGCGGAGATCGTGGAGTGACCGTAAGTCGGGAAGAAATCGTCGCCGAGTTCTATGAGGCGTTCAACCAGCACGACATCGAGGGCGCGGAGGTGCATCTCGCCCCCGAGGTGCACTGGTCGACGGCAGAAGGCGGCGCCGCGAGCGGCCGGGCCGCCTTCCGGACCTACTGGCAGGGCACCTGGGCCAAGGGCGACGTCCGCATCGAGCCGATGCAGATGGAGACGCTCGGCGACAAGGTCCATGCCCGGGTCCAGCAGGTCTCGACCTCGGCGACGGGGACCGTCGTCGAGAACAAGAAGGTCGAGCAGATCTTCGGCTTCACCGGCGTCTTCATCAGCAGCATCGAGACCATCGACCGCGATCCCAACCCGGATACGGACGAGGAGGACGAGGACGAATAGTCCGCGCGCCCGAGCGAGGCAACCGGAGGGAAAGGAACGCAGAGCTTGACCGTCGTGACCGATAGCCCGGCCGAAGCGGACGCACCAATCGCCGACCCGCTGCCCGACGCTGCTCCGCCGGCGCCGGTGATCGAGACCCGCGACCTGTCGCTCACGTTCCGCACCGCCGACGGGCCGGTGACGGCGCTGACCGGCATCGACCTCGCGATCGCCCGCGGCGAGTTCGTCTCCCTCATCGGACCTTCGGGCTGCGGGAAGACCACGCTGCTGCGGGTGATCGCCGATCTCGAGCAGCCGACGGGGGGGACGATCAGCGTCAACGGCATGACGCCGGGCGCGGCGCGCCGGGCGCGGGCCTATGGCTACGTCTTCCAGGCCGCCGCCCTCTATCCGTGGCGCAACATCGCGCGGAACGTCGCCCTGCCGCTCGAGATCATGGGGCTCGACCGGGCGACCCGCCGGCAGCGGGTGCGCGACAACCTCGCGCTGGTCAATCTCACCGGCTTCGAGCGGAAATATCCCTGGCAGCTCTCCGGCGGCATGCAGCAGCGCGTCTCGATCGCCCGCGCGCTCTCGGTCGAGCCCGAACTGCTTCTCATGGACGAGCCGTTCGGGGCCCTCGACGAGATCGTCCGCGATCACCTCAACGACCAGCTGCTCCAGCTCTGGGCCAAGACCGACAAGACCGTGGTCTTCGTCACCCACTCGATCCCCGAGGCGGTGTACCTGTCGTCGCGGATCGTGGTCATGTCGCCGCGGCCGGGCCGCATCCACGACGTGATCGAGTCGACGCTGCCGCGCGAGCGCACGCTCGACATCCGCGAGACGCCGGAGTTCCTCGCCATCGCCCACCGGGTCCGCGAGGGGCTCAGGGCCGGGCACAGCTATGAGGATTGAGGCGCCGCGCGCATGACTGCAGCGTCCCAGATCGACATCGGGCTTCCCCGCCGCGAGGGGATCGTGGCGCGCTTCCTCGGCAGCCGCTTCGTCGCGGTGACGGTCATCGTCCTCGCCATCATGGTCATCTGGTATGTCGGCGCCTTCCTCCTCAATGCGCCGTTCCAGCGCGAGCTCGACGGGCGCGCCGGCGTCGAGCCGACCTTCGTCGAGTTCGTGCGCTCGACCTTCGAGCAGGAGCGCCCGGTCCTGCCCTCGCCCCATCAGGTCGGGCAGGAACTGTGGAAGACGGTGGTCCTGACCCCGCCGGACTCGCGGCGGAGCCTCCTCTACCACGCCTGGGTGACGCTCTCCTCGACGCTCCTCGGCTTCGTCCTCGGCACGGTCCTCGGCATCCTGCTGGCGACGGCCATCGTCCATGTGCGGAGCCTCGACCGGAGCCTGATGCCGTGGGTGGTGGCGTCGCAGACGATCCCCATCCTCGCCATCGCGCCGATGGTGATCGTGGTGCTGGCCTCCGTCGGGCTGACCGGGCTCCTGCCCAAGGCGATCATCTCGACCTACCTGTCGTTCTTCCCCGTCACCGTCGGCATGGTGAAGGGCCTGCGCTCGCCGGACCCGATCAATCTCGACCTGATGCGCACCTACAGCGCCAGCCGCGCCCAGACGTTCCGGAAGCTGCGCTGGCCGTCCTCGGTGCCGTTTCTCTTCGTCTCGATGCGGGTGGCGGTTGCCGCCAGTCTCGTCGGGGCAATCGTCGGCGAGCTGCCGACCGGCGCGGTGGCCGGCCTCGGCGCGCGGCTCCTCACCGGCTCCTACTACGGGCAGACGGTGCAGATCTGGTCAGCCCTGGTCATGGCCTCGGTGCTCGCCGCGGTGCTCGTCGGGCTGGTCGGCGTGGCCCAGAAGATCGTGCTCCGGCGGATGGGGATGCGGCCGGCATGAGCGGCCCGTTCCTCTATCACCTGGGAGGCTTTCCGCCGACGGGGATAGACCGGGCCGCGCTCGTTCCGCCCGGCGCGGCCGATGCGGCGCTCGCCCGCTACGACGGGCTGGTGGCTGCGATCCCCAACGCCGCGGTGGTACACAAAGACACTTGTGTCCCACGCATGCTGCGCAAGGCACGCCCTGCGGTCGGGCGCGTTCCATGGGTTCACGCGAACGCCTGCGAGGGCGGATCATGAGCGACGTCGACGTCGTGGTGGTCGGGGCGGGCGCGGCCGGACTCGCAGCGGCGAAGATGCTTGCGAGGGCCGGCAAGACCGTCACCGTCTTCGAGGCGATGGACCGCATCGGCGGTCGGGCCTGGACCGAGACCGTCACCTTCGGCTTCCCCTTCGACCGCGGCTGCGCCTGGCTCCACGCCGCCGCCCGCAACCCGTTCTATGCCGAGGCCAGCGCCGCGGGGCTCCGGCTCTTCCACCACGACATGGGGGTCGACCATCTCTACTACGGGCGGAGCAAGGCCAATGCCGAGGCGCTGGCCGCGATGACGGCCGCCGATGCCGCGCTGGGCGCGGCGATGGCGAGCGTGCCGCCCGACGCCGGCGACGTCCTCGCCGGCCTGATTCCGGCAACGCTCGATGCGAGCGCCGTCGCTACCTTCGGCGGGCCGATGGATTTCGGCATGGACCCCGACGAGATCTCGATCGCCGATTTCGCGAGCGCTGCCGACCTCGACCCTAACTACTTCACCTATGACGGTTTCGGCAGCATCGTCGCGCGCTGGGGGGCCGATGTCGCGGTCGAGCGCGCCACCCCGGTCCGCGAGATCCGCTGGGACGGGCCGGGCGTCACGGTGGTGACGGACCGCGGCTCGGCGCGGGCCGGAAAGGTCATCGTCACGGTCTCGACCGGCGTCCTCGCCCATCACGGCATCCGTTTCACGCCGGACCTGCCCGAGGCTTATGAGGAGGCCCTCGATGACCTGCCCATGGGTCTCCTCACCAAGATCCCCCTGATCGTCGAGGGGGAGCGCTTCGGCAAGCAACCCTTCGACGACCTGCTCATCGAGCGCCGGAGCCGCCACGACATCTATTTCCTCTGCTTCCCCTTCGATCTCGATCTGATGGTTGGCTTCGTCGGCGGCGACTTCGCCTGGGAGGTCGAATGCGCCGGCGAGGAGGCGGCGATCGACTTCGCCACCGAGCGCCTCGTCCGCACCTTCGGCAGCGACGCGCGGAAGGCGGTGAAGCGCGGCGCGATGACCAACTGGGGCGGCGAGCGCTGGACCCGCGGCGCCTATGCGGCCGCCCGCCCTGGGCGCGCGGCGGCGCGG
>JAEZEN010000202.1 GCA_023433185.1 Pseudomonadota bacterium
GTCTGGACCATCGCCATGCCCTCCTCGGGGGTGGCGTCACCGGCCGCGACCGCGGCCAGCGCGTCCTCGAGCGCCTGCTTCACCTCCGGCGAGGCGAGCTGGCGGGCATACTGGACCGTCGGCAGCCACTCCTCGGTGAACATGTCCCACACCGCTTCCTGGTTCTCGCTGCCGAACTTCTCCGGACGCAGGCCGATGAAGGCCGGCAGGTCGTTGAAGGTGTTGATCAGGGCCTGGGCGCCGGCACCGCCGATCCAGTCGGTGAGCACCTTGCACGCCGCGTCGTAGTCGGCGTCCTTCGAGATGCCGATCATCACGTCGATGCCGCCGATGAAGTCGTCGGGGGCGCCGTTGCCGGTGACGTCCGGGAACTTGAAGGCGGCATAGCCCGAGAGGTTCTCGGAGAGCGGCGTCGGGTTGTCGCCGGCCGCCTGCTGCTGCCACCACGCCCCCATCGGGAAGGTGGCCGCGCGGCCGCTCTCGATCACCTCGACGGCGCCGGGATAGTGCGACAGGCCGAGCGCTCCCGGCTGGAAGATGCCGTCGTCGAACATGTTCTTCCAGACCTGCATCGCCTCGACGAAGCGCGGGTCGGTCCACGGCACATCGCCCGTCTCCGCCTGGTAGATCAGGCCCGGCGCGACGTTGTGGATGATCTGCATGTAGACGTCGCGGCGGATCCAGCCGTCGCCCGCGCCGATCATCATCGGCGCATAGCCCGCGCCCCGGGCGGCCTCGGCGAGGGCCTTGAGCTCGTCATAGGTGGTCGGCGGCTCGAGGCCGAGTTCCTCGAGCACCGGCACGGTGTACCAGAGGTTGATCGTTTGGGTCAGCACCGGCAGGCCGTAGAAGTTGTCGTCGCCCTCGGGATTGCCGAGGCGGAGCTGGTCGACGGCCAGCGGGAAGAACTTCGACTGCCAGTCCTCGCCCCAGGTCGCGACCGCGCAGTCCTGGGCCGGTGCGAGGTGCGCGCGGTACTGCTGGGTCAGTGCGCCGGGCTCGAGACCGACGAGGCCCGGCATGTCGCCGGCATTCGCCCGGGTCTGAAGGTCGACGAGGTACTCCGGGTAGTTGAAGGTCCGCACGTCGATCCTGATGCCGGGGTGCGCCGCCTCGGTCGCTGCCACCATCTGGTTGAGGGTCTGGATCACCGGGCTCCAGGAGCGGTAGGTGACCGTCACGTCCTCGGCGTTGGCGCCGAGCGTCGAGAGCGCGATCACCGTGGTCGAAAGCAGCAGTTTCCTCATGTCATCCTCCCTTGGGACTGGATTGATCTTCTTGCTTGCAGTTCATTCGAACGACGGCAGCGGCAGGTCGGCGACCTGGGCCATCGTCATCGGCTTGACGCCGCCGAGCGTCTCGGCGGCCCAGACGGTCTTCGCGTAGGCTTCCGCCACCTGCAGGCGGTGGAAGGCGTCCCGGACGCTGCTTCCCACCGCCGTGGCCCCGTGGTTCTCGAGCAGGAACACGTTGTGGCGCAGCACATAGGGCGCGAGCGCCTCGGCGAGCTTGGCCGAGGACGGACGCCCGTAGGGCACCGTCGCGATCTGGCCGATCACCGCCACAAGCTCAGGCAGGATGTTGTGCGGCAGGTCGCGACGGGCGGCGGCAAAGGCGGTGCAGAAGATCGGATGGCCGTGGGCGACGCCGTTCGACTTCGGGCGCTGCTTGTAGAACTCGAGATGCATCCACTTCTCGGAGGTCGGCGTGAGGTCGCCCTCGACGACGTTGCCGTCCGGCGTCAGCCGCAGCAGCATCTCCTCGCTGAGATCGCCCTTGTTGTAGCCGGACGGGGTCATCAGCACGGTGCCGCCGTCGGCCCGTCCGCTGACGTTGCCCTCGGTGCCGGCGACCAGGCCCTGGCCCGCCATCTTCTTGCAGATCTCGATGATTTCCTTGCGGATGTGAGCGTCGTCGTACTTTGGCATCGGCTTACCTGGTTCCCTGGACAATCGTTGCCGGCAGCGGCGTCGCCGCCGCCACGCGCTTCTTTTCGATCTCCCGCTCGATCACCGCCGCATTCCGCAGGAACTCGTTCTTGCGCGGATGCTCGAGGGCGAGGCCGGTGCAGATCATCTCGATGATGGTGAGCTGCGAGATACGGGTGCCCACCGTCTCGCTGCCGCCGGCGGCGCCGGCGGGCGCAGAATGGAGGACGGTCCCGGCGAGCTGGCCGGCGGCGGAGTCGGCATGGCTGGTGATGAGGACGGAGGGGAGCCCCAGCCGGTTGGCCGAGGTCAGCACGTCCACCACGTCCTTCGACTGGCCGGAGAACGAAATGCCGAAGAACAGCGAGCCGGCCGGCGGATTGGCGGTCACCGCGGTGAGGACGTGCGGGTCGCTGTAGCTGTTGCTGACATAGCCGAAGCGGATCAGCCGCTGGTAGAGGTCGACGACCGGCCCGGTCGAACTGCCGAAGCCGAAGATGTGGATGACACGCGATTCCTGGATCGCCTTGACCGCGGCGCGCAGCGCCACCGGGTCGGCGAGCACCGCGGTGGTGCGGAGGATCTCGGAATGGACGTTGATGGTGTTGTTGATGATCGCCGAATAGGGGTCGGCGTTCTCCCTTCCCAGCCATTGCTCGGAGAGCTTCTGGCCCCGGGCCGCGCCGCGCAGCTCGGCGAGCGAAACGCGCATTTCCCGGTAGCCGGAGAAGCCGAGATGCCGGGCGAGGCGGAAGACCGTGGTCTCGCTCACGCCCGCCGCCGCGGCAACCTCGGCAAGCGGCATGTCGGCGACGCTCTCGCGGTTGTTGATCACCCACTCGGCAAGGGCGGCGAACGCGCCCGTGCCGCAGATCGCAAGCGCCGACAGGCCCCGCATCGGGTCGAGATGGCTGGTCACGGTTCCTCCTCCCGCCACATCATCTGAAAGGATGTTTTATCTTTCAGCAATGCTGAAAGTTTCTTTTATCGCGCATGCCGGGCGCCGCCTTGCGCGATCTCCAGCCATACGTCCGAAACTGACGCAGGCAGGGGGTAAGGTCCTTCCAGTCGAAACAAGCGCGACACGGAGCCGATGACGACACCAGATCCCGCCTCAGCATCCGCCGCCCGTCACCCGGAAGCGGGCTACCTGCTCACGCCTTTCGCCTGGGTGCGTCGCGATATCGCGCCCCTCCTCGCCCGCGAGCCGCGGCTCGCCGCGCACCTCTTCACCCTCGACCGGCCGCGTATGCATCTCGTCGCCTTCGCGCTGGCCCATGTGAAGGGCGTGGTGACGCCGTCCCTCGCCGGGTCGGTCCTCTCCGCCTCGCGCCGTGCGGTCCTTTCGGCCGTGCTCGGCACGCCGCCGCCGGGCCTGCGGGGCGTCTTCGACCGCCTGCCACCCCGGGTCATGCCGCGCGAGAGCTATGTCCGCCTCGCGCGCCTCTTCGCCGACGCCGGCGCGGCGAAACTCCTGGCCCACGCCGAGGCCGTGGACGAGCGGTTCATCGACCTCCTCTTCGCCTTGCCGCCGGGGCTGCGCTGCCCGGCCATCGCCCGTCTCCATGACTGCTGCCCCACGCTCGACGGGCTGCCGCAAGGCCTCGCCTTCCTCGCCTCCCGCGGCCCCGTGAAGGACCTCGATGCCTTCGCGCGGCAGCTTGGCCGCTGCCGGAACCCGCGGGCCTTCGCGACCATCGTCAGGAACGTGGCGGAAGCCCTGCCGCTGCCGGACACCCTCCCCCCGCAGCGGATCGGTGCGGCGACGCGGATCGACGACCCGCGGCAGATCCGCAACCTCGCCCGACGCTGGCGAAACTGCCTCGCCGGCTACGTCGACGGCATCGACGGCGGCGAATGCGCCTTCTACCTGTGGCAGTCGAACGACGTGCAGGCCGGCTGCCTCGTCCGGCGCCGCGGGCGCCTCGGCTGGTTCCTCGATGAGATCAAGGGCCCGCGCAACCGCGAGCCTTCGTCGCCGCACCTGCGGCAGATCATGGACACCTTCGCAGCGACGGGCGTCCCGGGCGCGGCCGCCGCGGAGGTGATCGAGGAAATCTGCAGCGCAGCGGACGACCGGCGGCGACGGGGTCCCGGCCGGACACGGGAACCGGACCTGGAGGACATGGAGGTCGTCGACGACGAGGATGGGGGCGGCCCCCCCGGAGAGCTGTCCGAGGTGCAGCGCGACATCATCGATACCGTCCTCTGCGCCAATGTCTGGTGCGAGGATATGGACCTGGCAGAGGCCGCCTGAAGGAGGGGAGGACAGGGGAAACGCCATGCGCTACGAAAAAGCCGAGACCCTGCTGCGGATCGCACTTGCCATGCACGGCAGCGCCGAAGGCGTCTCGCTCGACGACATCATCCGCCAGCACGCGGTGGGCCGGCGCACCGCCGAACGCCTCCGGGATGCGCTGGAGCGGCTGTTTCCGCAGATGGAACTGGCCAATCCCGGCGAGCTGCCGAAGCGCTGGCGCATCCGTGCCGCCGCCGTGCGGTCGCTCGTCGGCGTGTCGCTCGAGGAACTGGCGGCGCTGCGGACCGCGCAGACCATTCTCCGCCGTGAGAACATGGCCGAGACCATGGACCGGCTCGACCTGCTCGCCGCCAAGCTCGAGGCCCTGCTCCGGCCCGAGACCGCACGACGGCTCGCCCCCGACATCGAAATCCTCGCCGAGGCGGAGGGGACGGCCGTGCGCCCCGGACCGCGCCACCATGTCGATGCCGAGGTCCTCGCCGATCTGCGGACCGCCATCATGGGGTCGTGCAAGGTGCGGCTCCACTACACCGCCCGCGGCACCGGCGTGGCGAGCGAGCAGGTGGTGTGCCCCTACGGGTTCCTCTATGGCGGCCGCGTCTACCTGGTTGCCGAGAAGGTGGGCACGCGCATCGGCGACCACCGCCTCTTCAGCCTCGCCAACATCGGGCGCGCCGAGATCCTCGAGGAGTCCTTCACCCGGCGCCCCGACTTCTCGCTGGCCGCCTTCGCCGAGCGCTCGTTCGGCACGTTCCAGGAGGAGCCGTTCGACGTCGTCTGGCGTTTCGTCCCGTCGGTGGCGGCCAAGGCGCGGGAGTTCGTCTTCCACCCCAGCCAGGAATTCGAGGACGAACCGGACGGCTCGCTTCTCGTCCGTTTCCGGGCCGGCGGCGCGCTCGAGATGTGCTGGCACCTCTTCACCTGGGGCGACCAGGTCGAGGTCGTCGCGCCCGACCGGCTCCGCGAGATGCTCGTCGCCCAGTGCGAGACCGCGCTCGCCGCGGCACAGCGCCCGCAGACGGAGGCCGGCGATGCGGCGATCAGTCGATGACGGGATAGAACGGGCGGCCCCAGTCCTCATGCGGGTTGTCCATCATCAGGTCGACGAAGACCGGCATCAGGAAGCCGAGGATGGCCGCGCCGTCGCGGACCTGCGCCCGGTTGACGCCGCTGTTCCACGTCGAGCCACCATGGACGATCTGGTTGCGGAGAACGTAGAGCCTGTCGAACACCAGCGTCAGGACCTTCGCCGTGTCGCCCTGCCCCAGGGCCGCGTGGAAGGCCCGTCTTGCCGTGCGCAGGCGGATCTCCCAGTCGGCGAAGCCGGCAATGCCATTCTGGTGCAGCCAGAACGGACTGAACACGAAGCGGTTGTCCATGAGCACCCGCACCGGCCCCGAGAAGCGCTGCCACAGCGCGTCATGGATGCGCCGGCCGCGGTCGAGCGTCACGAGCCGCCGGAAGTAGTTGACGAACACCTGCCGCTCGCCCGGCGGCGAAGCCGGCTGGAACTCGCTCTCGTCGGCATAGGCCGCGTTGAAGGCGATCCACAGGAAGACAAAGCGGGCATCGGCATCCTCGCCATCCGCCTCGGCGCGACCGATCCAGCTGATCGCGCGATGGACACGAAGACCCATCGTTCCGGGGAAGTCGCCCCGGATGGCGCGCTGCTTTGCCTTGAGCGCCGCGAAATCGAGCCTGTCCGTCATCCTGGCCGCTTCCCGGGTCGGCGGTTAGCCGGGAAGGGATTGATGCCACCCCGATCCGCGTTGACACCAACCGAAGGTAGTGGCGAGCATGCGATCTGTCGAGAAGCCCAGGCGCCGGCGCGCCGCGGCTTCGCCGGGGGGCAGCCATGAGAGACATCGACGGCCAGATTCTCCTCTCCGCCACGGATCTGATGCGATTTGCGGGCTGCGCTCACGCCACGACGCTCGACCTTGACCATCTCCGTGGCCGAGGCCCGAAGCCGCGCGAGGACAGCGCCGATGCGGCGCTCCTCCAGAAGCACGGCACAGCACACGAGGCGTCGCATCTCGCCGGCATCAAGGCGTCGGGGCGCAGCGTGGTCGAGATCCCGCAGAGGAGTCTCGCGGATGATGCCGAGGCCACCCGCGCCGCCCTTGCCGAGGGCGTCGACATCGTGTTCCAGGGCGCTTTCCTTTCGGCCTTCTGGGGCGGCTGGTCGGACTTCCTCGAGCGCGTCGAGACGCCGTCGGACCTCGGGCCCTTCAGCTACGAGGTCACCGACACCAAGCTGAAGCGCCGGCTGCATCCACGGCACATCCTCCAGCTCGTCCTCTACTCGGACCTCCTCGCCGAGGTGCAGGGCCGCGTTCCGGAGCGGGCCCATGTCCAGCTCGGCAACGGCACCCGGTCGACATTCCCCCTCTCGGACTATGCCGCCTATGCCCGCGCGGCCCGGGCGCGGCTCGAGGCGTTCGTCGAGAATCCCGTGCCGACCCGTCCCACCCCTTGCGGCGATTGCGGGCTCTGCCGCTGGGGCGACCACTGCCAGGAGACATGGGACCGGGACGACAGCCTGTTCAATGTCGCCGGCATCACCCGGGGGCAGGTGAAGAAGCTCGAGGCGGCGGGCATCACGACGATGCGCGCGCTCGCGCGGCAGCGCAGCGGGGTCCGCGGCATGGCGCCCGGCACGCTCGACCGGCTGCGGACGCAGGCCCGGCTGCAGCACGACCGCAAGAC
>JAEZEN010000223.1 GCA_023433185.1 Pseudomonadota bacterium
TCCTCCGCCCCTGCCGAGCGGGCCGGAGGCTCCGCGGCCCCATCCGCGGTCTCGCCGGACTGGATGACGCGCACCGGCTGCCCGCCGTTCGCGGGCGGGGTATCCGGCGCGGTCGGCCCCGTGATCGCTCCGACGTCCGGCACGGGCGTGCCGCCGAACATCCCGAGCTGCGACCCGGCGAACCAGCCCGCCACTCCCACGGCGACGACGACAAGGGCAACGCGGATCAGCCGCATTCCCCACCTCTTGAGGCAAGATAGGACAGGCCGAGAAGGTGGAGCGTGGAGGGGTAGTACAGCGTCGGCGTGAAGCTCAGGAGGTCGTCCGGCACCGGAACGCCGCGGGTGCAGGCGACGAGCGCATCGATCATCCGGTAGCCCGGGTCGTTCAGGCTGTCGGTCTTCGTGCCGCTGGTCAGTTCGACCACGGCGGGCGCGCCGAGATTGGCGTAGGGATCGAGGAACACGCCGTCGATGCCCGCCCGGACCATGTAGAGGGGAATGCGGATCGCATTGTATCCGTAGACGGCGGGAAAGCCCTCCGCCGGGCGGAGTCCGGAGCTCGTGATCTCGACCCAGTCGGCCGGCAGGGCGGCCTTGCCGAAGCGGGCCGCAGCGGCGAGTTCGATGCCGGCCGAGGCCACGTCGTCCCAGGCGACAGCCGGCGCGAGCTCCTTGAGCATCGGAAAGGCCTCGTAGACCCAGTAGGACGGGTTGACGACCACCGTGCCGGCTGGCCGGTCGGGCGGCGCGAAGCCCTGCACCCCAGGAAGCAGGACGGTCCGGCCGTTCGCCTGGGCCAGAGCGTGGCGGCCGACGGCCTGCGCGAGGGCCGTCGCAGTGGCGGTATAGCGCGGCTCGGTCCAGGCCTTCCCGGCGAGCCCCAGGGCGTAGGCGATCAGGATGTCGCCGTCGGTGGCATTGTTCACGTCGACGATGTGCGGGCTCGCCCGCGGATCCCACTTCCAGGCGACGAGCCCGTCGTCGCGGATCATGAGCTGGTTGCGGGTGAAGTCGAAGATCCGCTCGAAGGCACCACGGTCGCCCGCGGAAAACGCGAGCAGCAGGCCGTAGCCCTGTCCCTCGCTGTGGCTGATCGCGCCATTGGCATCGTCGACCACCCGCCCGTCGGCCATCACGAAACGGTCGCGATACGCCGCCCAGTCCGCCGGGCGCAGCGTGTTCTCGAAGCTGGCGAGCGCGGTGGCGGCCGTCGCGACGACCATCACGAGCACGGCGGCGATGCGCACGGCGACTGCGGTCACGACGTCCTCCCGAGGCGGCGGAGAAGGGCGGTCGTGCAGATGCCGAGGACGCAGCACAACAGGACCAGGGCAACGGCATACACGACGATGTTGGTCGACAGCCAGTTGGCGGCGATGAGGCGGATGTTGTTGATGGAGAGCTGGCCCGACAGGAGATAGCGCTCGGCCGTCGCCGGGACCGTCGTCACGCCGGCGGCGGCATCGTAGTTGGAGACACGGCCGCCGAGCTGGGACCAGAAACCGACCCCGGTGAGCGCCTCGACGCCGGTCGCCAGCTCCTCCGGGGTCCGTCCCGATACGAGGGTCCAAAGGCGATCGGCATCCTTCGGGGCCTGCACCACGACGGTTGTGGCGCGGCCGGAAGGATCGAACACGGCGTCCCGCTCGGCGAAGATGGCGAACTGGGCGAAGGACAGGTCGAAGTTGCGCTCGAGCCAGCGCTCGAACTCCACCCAACGGCCATAGAAGCCGCTTGGATTCTGCACTTCGTCCTTCCAGCGGTTGAACACCCCCTGGGTCGTGGTCGAATCACCGAAGGTGTTGGGCACGATCCGATTCGGGTCGACGTCGATGTTGACCACCGCGCTCGGGTAGCGAAGCGGGCCGTCCCAGCGCAGCCGCGCGGCGTCGGCGACCCCGAAATCCGCGACGGTTGCCGCCGAGAACTGGTTGAGGGCACCGACGAAGAGCGCCGGCTGGGCGCTGCTCGCGTCGCTGCGCCCCATCTCGGCCGGCACGATCCGGCCGCCGCTGATCGCGAGGGCGGACAGGAAGGTCATCGCCGCACCGTAGACCTCGCCCGAGGCGCGCCCCAGCACCACCGGCACGGGACCGGCGGTCTGGGAGTAGGGAACGCCGGCCCCGGCGAGGGCCGTGAGATCGGGCCAGCGATCGACCCTGGCGAAGGCAGGCATCGAGAACTCGGTCGTATCGAAGAGCACGAAGCGGTTCGGCCCGCCCGCGACCGTGCCCGGCGCGCAGATCGTGTCGGCCTCGGTATTGAGCACCGCCTCGATCGCGATCGAGTTCACGCCCGGCCGGAAATGCGTCATCGCCACCTTGATCGGCAGGCGCTGGAGGATGTCGCCCTGGCTCGACGTCAGGGGCATGTTGGCGGCGATGAAGCCATTGACGTAGACATCGATGCGGCTGCCGGGCCGCACCTGCGCCGTATAGGCGCCGTCGATGGCGAGCGTCGCCTCGCCGAAGGCACCGGAAAAGAAGTCTCCCGGCAGGCCGATGAAGAACTCGCGGCGGAAGCGGCGCCCGGAGAACTCCTCCGTCGGCACCCCGAGATCGGCAAGGGTCACCGAGCGGGGGCCGTTGAAGAGCTGCACCGGCGGCAGGATCATCGGGGTCGTGTCGATGGTGTTCCGCACGGAATCGAGAGGCCGGCCGACGCCGTTGGCGATGTACCCCATCCCCGCCTTCACGTCCTGCCAGCGCGGGCCGGAGACCACCAGCGTCGGAACCGCGCCGGGCCCGTCGAGGAAGCCGACGGTCGGCGCGGTGCTGGCTTCGCGCGGGAGGCCTGAGACGCCGGCGAGTTCCTCCGCCGTCCCCACCAGGAGGCGAAGGACGCCTTGCGGCGGGCCGGCATAGCTGCCGTCGTCGACCGAGACGACGGCCTGGCGGAAGTTGCCGCGGAGCACGATCGCCTGGATCAGGCGCGCGAGATCGGAATCGGCGAAGGCGCGCTCTCCACCCGGGGCGACGACGTGGATGCGGGTGCGCCCCGTTGCATCGACACCGACCGCCGGCAGCTCCTCGAGGCTTGCCAGCCGGGTCGGGTTGACGCCTTCGAAGACGATGCCCGTACCGTCCGCCTCGAATTCGGTCCAGAGATCGTAGGTGGAGAGCATCGTGCAGTCGGTGCGGTGGCGCTGGTCGACCAGGAAGGAGATGACGTTGACGCCCGCCTGGAGCGTACCCGGAGGGATCGGCGCGTCGATATAGGTCGGATTCTCGCGCGCCAGCAGCGCCCGGCTGACGATCTGACGGTCGTTGATCTTGACGTCGAGCAGGGAGTCCTCGGGCGAGACGTAGATCGCGCTGTTGAAGACCAGGGCGAGCGCCGCCGGGCGCGACGCCTGTTCGGCGGTGAGATAGAAACCCCACTTCCGCCGCCCCGTCTCGCCCTCGAACATGAGGTTGGTCCCGGAGAGCAGATACCGGCTGATCCGCCCGGATTCGACCCTCTCGTCGGCCGGCGCGACCGGAGCGGCAGCCACAGGCTCCCCGGTCGTGTCGGGCGTGCGGTCGGTCAGGTCGAGCGGCTGGTCCGAGTCGGGCGCCGGACCGCCGGTGACGGCCCCCTCCGGGCGGTTGCGCACGTTGAAGGACCGGAAATCGCCGTCGGGCACCGCTTCGGGGGCGGGCGCCGGAGCGACTTCGGGAACCGTCGCGGGGGCGGGCGGGAGCTCGCCCCGCTCGGGCGACATGTCGAACGGCGCCTGGGCGAAGGCGATCGCGGGCGCGAGCAGCGCCGTTGCGGCCATCAGGCGGAAGGTGCGGCCAAGGGCGCTCACGATGTCGGCTTCCCTGCCGGCGGCAAGACCTCGGCCTCGCGGTCGCGCGCCGCACCGATGCGGCGCATGAGATAGGCCATGCCGCGGAAGGTCTGATAGATCGCGGTCTTGATGAACCAGAAGGTGCCGCGGATGATGCCGATATTGACGCGGCGCGATGCCTGGAACTCGCTCCACTGCTTCGAATTGGCGAAGAGCAGGTCGGCGATCAGCCGGTAGTGGACCGCCTCCGACGTGCGGAACCGGCAGCCGATGATCACCGTGTTGTCGTCCTCGACGAAGTTGCGCACCGTAAGCGGCAGGACGTCGATGGGGATGTTGGTGGAGAGCGGTTCGAAGCGGATCGCCGCCTCATCGCCGACCCGCATCCTGTCGGCGGCCTGATGGACGATGCGGATGCGCGCCCCGCCGAGCGACACGTCCTCGATCGAGGCGGGCACGACCTCGCCGTCGTGGATGAAGTCGCAGCGCCGCGCGATCCGCACGCGATGGCTGCTCTGCGGGTTGCGCCGCTCGGAAACCACCCCGAGCGCGCAGCCGGCGAAGAGCAGGTTGAGGATGTTCCAGCCGCCGACCACGAGCGTCACGTCGGCGTCGAAGGGATCGACCACGATGCGCCAGACCGTCATCACGACCCCGGCGAGAAGCACGGCGAAAATGATGAAGAAGGGGCCGCCGAGCTCCGAGATGTAGCTGCGGTCGAGCGTCTCGTCCTTGGCCGTCACCTTGAAGGTCGGCTTGCGCGGATTGACGAAGACCGAGATCAGCGCCGGCAGGAGGTAGACCGCCTGCACCATCTCGTAGAGCTCCGAGACCCAGGGCCATCGGAAGCGGCCATAGAGGTAGTTCTGCATCATCAGGTTCGCGATCATGTACATGACCGTGTAAGCGAGGAACTCCCCTCCCGAAGCAACGAATATCTGTGCGCCGAAAAAGAGATAGAATAGTGGCGCAATCAGGAAAATCATGCGCGGGAAGGCGAACAGCCAGAACAGCGTGCTCGACATGTAGCAGAGCCGCTGCGGCACGCTCAGGCCGCGCTTCAGCGGCGGAAACCGGAAGCGCAGGATCTGCATCATCCCCTGGGCCCAGCGCGTCCGCTGGCCGATGAAGCTCGCGAAGGTCGAGGGCTGGAGCCCGGCGATCAGCGGCTTGTCGACATAGACGCTCTCCCAGCCATTGGAGTGCAGCTCGAGCGCGGTCTCGGCATCCTCGGTGATGCTGACGCCCGAGAAGCCCTTGGTGGTCTTCAGCGCCTCGCGGCTGAGCACCGCGGCCGAACCGCAGAAGAACGACGCGTTCCACTTGTCGAGGCCGCGCTGGATGATGCCGTAGAACATCTCGTTCTCCGACGGCATGTAGTCGAAGGTCTCGAGGTTCCGCTCCAGCGGATCGGGATTGATGAAGAAGTGCGGGGTCTGGACGAGGAAGAGCTTGGGGTTCTCCCGGAAGTAGCCGACCGTTTCGTTGAGGAAGTCCCGCGCCGGGGCGTGGTCGGCGTCGAAGACGGCGACCAGTTCGGCGCTCGAATGCGCGAGGCCGTTGTTGAGGTTGCCGGCCTTGGCGTGCTCGTTCCGGGCGCGGGTGAGGTAGTTGACCTCAAGATCGGCGCAGAGCGCCTGGAGCTGCGTCCGCCGCTCCTGGGCCGCGACGGCTTCCTTGACGTTCTGCGAGCGGCACTTCTGGTCGGTGCCGCCGTCATCGAGAAGCCACACCGTCACCCGGTCGGCGGGGTAGTCCATGCCCTTGGCGGCCGCGAGCGTGGTCGCCAGCAGTTCGGAATCCTCGTTGTAGGAGGGCACGAACACGTCGACGGTCGGCGGTTCGGGCGGCGGCGGCGGCGAATCGCGGACCGGCAGCGGCCTCGCCACGACGAAGAGGCTGAGGCCGAGCATGCCGACATTGTACAGCTCGGCGAAGTAGAGAAGGATGCCCGGGATGAAGTTCTCGAGCTGGTTGATCGGCGGGATCGTTTCGGTCGTGCGCCAGTACACGTAGCGCAGCACGATGGCGGTGCCGAGGGAGAGCGAGATCAGACGCCAGACGCCCTCGGGCTTGATGGTCTTGAGGATGATCATCGCGGCAACGACCAGGGAGCCGGCGATCACCTGCGCCTGAAGGCTGATCGGCAGGCCGATGAGGAACAAGGCTGCCCCCGCCGCCACGGCCCACAGGATCGTATAGCCAACCTTGCCCATATCGCCTTTCGTCCACCGCGGCGGCCGGTCTCAGCCCGGGCCGCACATCCAGTATTCCAGTCCCACTACTAACGACCCCTCCTCAAGAGAGTGTTTCCAAGGCTGACACGCGCCGCTCAATTCGGCAGCGGCACCGTCGGCACCTGCTCCTGGCTGCCATAGCCGCCCGGCGGCGGCACGATCGGGCCCTCGATCGGGCGGACCGGCGGGGGCTCCCGTACCACCACCCGCCGCGGGGGCGCCGCCCGCACCGGAGCCCGCGCCGTCACCGGAAGCTCCGGCTCGATCGGCGCCGACATCGCGCCGAGGTCGGCCGAGACCGCCGGCGGCTTGCCGTAGGGATTCCAGAAGCGCGACGGCAGGTAGCCCACGATATCGAACCGGTACATGAGGTTGAGCAGCTCCTGATCGGTGGCGTTGCGATCGCAGACGCGGAGCCGGATGCCGACCTGCCCGTTCTCGAGGAAGCGCGACCGCGACAAGAGCTGCCAGGCGTAGATGCAGCGGTCGCCGCTCCGCGCTACGCCCGTGGCAAAGCCGAAGGGGCCGTACTTGTTCTGGGCATAGAGGTTCGAGGTTCGCATCGGCACACCGAGCATGTACCACTGGAATTCCCGGGCGATCTGCGACGGCTGGATGGAATCCCGGCCGAGCGCATTGTCCTCCACGGTGACGTAGTCCGACTGCCCGTAGAGCGTGACCGTGATGAAATTCTGCCCCGAAACCTGCGAGTCGGTGGAGAGGATCGTCTGGCGAACGGTCGCGTCGCGGTAGCGCTTCTCGATGACCGACACGGTCGCCGGGCCGCCGGGCCACAGGCGGGCGAAGGAATCGGTCGGAGGCAGTTCCCGGCTTGCCGACATCGTGCGCGGCCCCTGCGAAACGCAGCCGGCCACGACAAGACCGGCGAGGGCGACGGCGACGCCTCGGAGCAGCGCCCGGGCCCCGAACCGAGCCTGGCTCCCGGGCAGGCGCAGGGCACGCCGCCGTCGGTGGGGCGGGTGACCGCGACCGGCCGGGACGTTTCGGCCTGAATGTCTCACCGTCAAGCACCCCGCCTCCGACATCACCCGCTTGGGGATGCGCATTCCTCAGGTGCGAGAATCCGAAAAGATGGTTAATGAAGGCTGAAAGCCGCTGCCGCCCGTAAGGCACATGTTAGGATTCATTGCTTAAGCCTGAACGGGCCCGGCGGACGGGGGCAGGAGGACGGGGCAGGGGTGAGAGTGGACAGGCAGGTGACATTGCTCGCGGCGGCGCTGCTCGCCGCGGCCGTGGCCGTGGCGGCGGCCGACGATGGCATCGCGGCCGACCAGATCCTCTTCGGCCAGTCCGCCGCCCTGAGCGGGCCCGCGGCCGAACTCGGGCTCGAGATGCAGCGCGGCATCCGCGCCGCCTTCGCCGAAGCCAACGCCCAGGGCGGAATCGACGGCCGCGAAATCCGCCTGGTGTCCCGCGACGACCGCTACGAACCCGAGGCCGCGATCGCCAACACCGAGGCGCTCATCGGCCAGGACCGTGTCTTTGCCCTGATCGGCGCGGTCGGCACGCCGACCTCGGCCGCCGTCGCGCCGATCGCCAGGGCGGCGGGCGTGCCCTTCATCGCCCCCTTCACCGGCGCCGAGTTCCTGCGCAACCCCGCCCTCACCGACGTGGTGAACATCCGCGCCTCCTACTTCGAGGAGACCGAGACGATCGTCGATCGCCTCGTCCGGGAGGCGGGAGTGAACCGGATCGCCGTGCTCTTCCAGGACGACTCGTACGGCCGGACGGGGCTCGACGGGGTCACCCGGGCGCTCGCCCGGCGCGACATGTCGCCCGTCGCGACCGGGACCTACCTCCGCAACACCACCGCGGTGAAGACCGCCCTCCTCGGCATCCGGGCCGCCGCCCCCGAGGCCATCGTCATCATCGGCGCCTACCAGCCGAGCGCGGTCTTCACCCAGTGGGCGCGCAAGCTCGGCATCGACGCCGTGATCGCCAACATCTCCTTCGTCGGCGCCAATGCCCTCGCAAAGGCCAGCGGGCCGGCCGGAGAGGGCGTCTACGTCACCCAGGTCGTGCCGTTCCCCGACGGGGACGAGATGCCGCTCCTGGGCGAGTATCGCGCGGCACTGGCAGCGCTCGAGCCGGATGCGCGGCCGGGCTTCGGCTCGCTCGAGGGCTACATCGCCGGCCGGCTGACCCTCGACGTGCTCCGCCATCTCGGCCCCGAGCCGACGCGCGAAGCGTTCATCGCCGCCCTCGCCGAGGTCGGGACCTTCGACATCGGCGGCTTCGTCCTCCGCTACGGCCCGGGCGACAACCGCGGCTCGGACCAGGTCTTCCTGACCATGATC
>JAEZEN010000319.1 GCA_023433185.1 Pseudomonadota bacterium
CGGTCTAGGGCTGGGATCCGTGCATGGGCTATTTCGCAAACCTGGTGAAGGCCGCGCTCGGGCGCCCGAAGGCCCAGACGTTCGACCTGACCAACATGTCGGCCGAGCAGCTGCGCGAGTTCCTGCGCATCGGCGGGTCGATGGCGACGGCGTCCGGCGTGTCGATCACCGAGAGCTCGGCCATGCGGGTCGCGGCGGCCTGGCGTTGCGTCCAGATCATCTCGGGCACGGTCGGCACGCTGCCGCTCGACCTCATCCGGCGCGTGTCGGAGGTGGAGCGCCGGCCGGCCGTAGACCATCCGCTCCGGAAGGTGCTCACCGTCCGGCCCAACCAGTGGCAGACGCCATCCGAGTTCCGGCGGATGATGCAGGCGCATCTCCTGCTCCGGGGCAACGCCTACGCGCTGAAGGTATCCCTCGGCGGCGAGATCGTCGCCCTGGTTCCGATCCACCCGGATCGCGTCGAGGTCGAGCAGCTTTCCGACATGACGATGCGCTATCGGGTGAGCCGCGCGGACGGCACCTACAGGCAGATGACCGCCCGCGAGGTGTTCCACCTCCGTGGCATGTCGCTCGACGGGGTGCGCGGGCTGTCGGTGCTCTCCCACATGCGCGAGAGCCTCGGCCTCGCCCTGTCCGCGGAGCTCGCCGGCGCCAGCCTGATGCGGAACGGCCAGTTCGTGGGGGGTGTGCTGAAGCACCCGGACAAGCTCAGTGGCGAGGCCTATGAGCGGCTGAAGGAGTCGGTTGCCGATCGCTACGGCGGGGCGGGCAATGCCGGCAAGTTCCTGATCATCGAAGAGGGCATGGACTTCGGGCCTGTCAGCATGAACGCGAAGGACCTGCAGTTCCTCGAGCAGCGCGACTACCAGCGCTACGACATCGCAATGTTTTTCGGCGTGCCGCCGCACATGCTCGGGGCCACAGAGAAACAGACCTCCTGGGGCTCCGGCATCGAGCAGCAGGGCATCGGTTTCGTCACCTACACCCTCAACGACTGGCTGAAGACCTGGGAAGAAGCGATCAAGCGCGACCTGCTCGCCGAGCGCGAATGGGACACGCTCGACGCGCGGTTCTTCACGCAGGGCCTGATGCGCGGCGACGTGAAGGCCCGCTGGGATGCCTACGTGAAGGCCCGCCAGTGGGGGGTGATGAGCGCCGACGAAATCCGCGCGCTCGAGGACATGAACCCGCGCCCCGACGGCCGCGGCGGCGAATACGCGGAGCCGCCGAATACGGCCGGCGCTTCCGAGCCCAAGAAGGACGATGGCGATGAGCCTGAAGAATTTGCCTAAGCCGCAGGCCCTCGATCGACCGGCAGGCTACGCCTGGGACGCGCCGGCTGACGCGCTGGCGAAGTGGGCAGATGGGCCCATGGCTGCCGAGGCCGATGAGCCGAACACGATCTCGATCTACGGCGTGATTGGCGAGGACTTCTGGACCGGGGAGGGCTTCACCGCGAAGAAGGCCGCCGGCATCCTGCGGTCGATCGGCAAGAAGCCGGTGACGGTGAACATCAATTCGCCGGGCGGCGACATGTTCGAGGGTCTCGCGATCTACAATCTGCTCCGCGAGCATCCCGCCGCCGTGACGATCAAGGTGATGGGCGTCGCCGCCTCTGCCGCGTCGATCGTCGCCATGGCTGGCGACGAGGTCCTGATGGGCACCGGTTCGATCATGATGATCCACAACGCGTGGGGTCTGGTGATCGGCAACCGTCACGACTTCGCGGATGCGGCGAGTGTGTTCGAGACGTTCGATGGTTCGATGGCGTCGATCTACGCCGCGCGGACGGGCATGCCGGAAGAGGACATCATGGCCCTCCTCGACGGACCCTCGAGGGCTTCGGACGGGACCTACATGACCGCCGCCGAGGCGATCGAGAAAGGTTTCGCGGACGCAGAATTCGAGGGCAGCGACGGCGCCGTTCAGGCTCGCGCAGCTATTCCGACGGAAGCGCTGGCGCGTCGTCGCGTCGAGGCGGCCCTCGCCAAGCAAGGCCTCGGGCGCAAGGAGCGCGCCGAGGTCATCAACTCCATGTCGGCCCCGCGCGATGCAAGCCGACCCGCCCCGCGTGATGCAAGCGGCCTCTCCGCCGAGGCAACTCGGTTCCTCCAAATCGCGAAACTGTAGGAGACAGCAATGTCCATCCACATGAAGCCCGCGCTGATGCGCGGCGTCATGGCCGTGCGCGCGGATACCAGCGATCCGGTCGTCGTGCTCGCGCAGCTCAACAAGGCCTTCGAAGAGTTCAAGGCCAAGAACGACGAGCGCATCGACGCTCTGTCCAAGGGAAAGGCCGACGCGGTCCTGAACGAGCAGGTCGACAAGATCAACGACCACATCAGCGACCTGCAGTCGAAGCTGGTCGAGGTGGCGAGCAAGGCGGCGGCGGCCGGTCTCAACGCCCCCGGTGGCGAGGACCTCGCGAAGGCCGCGGAGATCTTCGCCGTCGAGAACGGCGGGCGTGCGGTGACGGTCGAGGAGTACCGGGCCTATCGCGACAGCTTCGCGATGGCGCTCCGCAAGGGCAAGGGCGCGGGCGCCGAGGTCATGGCGCACATGTCGGTCAACTCCGATCCGGACGGCGGGTACACCGTCACGCCGGACATGTCGGGGCGGATCGTCAAGAAGGTCTACGAGACCACGCCGATGCGCCAGGTCGCGAGCGTCGTCACCATCGGCACCGACGCGCTGGAGGGCTTCAACGACCTCGAGGAGGTGGACAGCGGATGGGTCGGCGAGAAGCAGGCCCGCCCCGATACGGCCACTGCCAAGATCGGCATGTGGCGCATCCCGGTCCACGAGATCTACGCGCAGCCGAAGGTCACCCAGAAGCTCCTCGACGACTCGGCCTGGAACATCGAGCAGTGGCTGGCGGACAAGGTCTCCGACCGCTTCTCCCGGGTCGAGAATGCGGCCTTCGTGAGCGGTGACGGGAACCTCAAGCCGCGCGGCCTGTGGACGTATCCGACGGCAGTGACGGCCGACGCCAGCCGTGCGTGGGGGACGTTCCAGCACGTCAACACCGGTGCATCCGGCGCCTTCGCCGCCGCCCCGGGCGGGTCGGACATCCTCATCGACCTCGTGTTTGCGGTGAAGGCGGCCTACCGGAACGGTGCGAACTGGATGATGGCGCGCTCGACCCTCGCCGCCGTCCGGAAGCTGAAGGATGGCGACGGCAATTACCTCTGGCAGCCGAACTTCGAGGCCCGCCAGGGCGGCCTGGTGCTCGGCTTCCCGGTCGTCGAGGGCGAGGACGTGCCGCCGATCGGCGCCAACGCCCTGTCGATCGCCTTCGGCAACTTCGCCGAGGCCTATACGATCGTCGACCGGATTGGCATCCGCGTGCTCCGCGATCCGTTCACCGACAAGCCGAACATCCGCTTCTACACGACCAAGCGGGTCGGCGGCGGTGCGATCAACTTCGAGGCCGTGAAGTTCCTGCGCTTCGGCACTTAGCCGAAGCGGACGATCCCAAGGCGGCCGGCGAGTCCGGCCGTCTCTCGCCTCCTCATCCCTCCCCAGATCAGAAAAGGAACAGGATCATGGCTGCATTGCGTGACCTGGTCTCGAACCTCGCGGTTCGGGAAAGCATTCGCCCCGCCGTCGCCACCGGCTCGGTCACGGGCGAGATCGTCGACACCCGCGGCTTCGACTCCGTCGCAGCGGTGCTTGCCGTCGGCGCCGTCGCCGGCTCCGGCAACCAGACCCCGAAGCTCCAGCACTCGCACACGACCACCGGTGGCGACTTCGAGGATGTCGCGGCGGCGGAGCTCTCCGGTTCGTTCCCGGCGGCGCTCGTCGAGAACTCGGTCGTCAAGGTCGGCTATGCCGGCGGGCGTCGCTACCTGCGCCTGGTGGTGACCCACAACTCGGGCACCTCGGTGGCCCGCAGCGGCGTCATCGTGCTCGGCAACCCGGACCAGCGTCCGGCCTGATCAGCCTCGTGAGCGGGTGACCAGCCCGCTCACCAACTCTCCCGGAGATCATCCTCATGAAGATCCTGATGCTGGCTACCGCCCCCGGTGCGGACGACGGGTTCACCGTGCTCGAGTACGAGAAGGGGCGGGAGTATGAGGTCGGCGACGCGCTGGCCCGCACCTTCATCGAGGGCGGCCAGGCGGAAACTGTTCCCCTGTCCGATGCCGGGGACGGCCTCGACAAGCATACGGTGGCGGATCTGAAAGCCCTTGCCGAGGCCGAGAAGGTCGAGATCGCCGCCGACCTGAAGAAGGCGGAGATCATCGAGGCGATCCGCGCCGCCCGCGCCGCCGGCTGACCATGCGCTTCCCGGTCCTGATCACGCCGCCGGCGGTGGCGGTCGTCACGCTGGCCGAGGCGAAGGCGCATCTTCGCGTCGACCACGCCGACGACGACGCGCTGATCGGCGGCATGATCGCCGCGGCCACGGGCCATCTCGACCCCGCCGGCGGTGGCTGGCTGGGCCGGGCGCTCCGTCCGCAGACCTGGGAACTGCGGCTCGATTTCTTCCCCTATGGGGCGATCCTCCTGCCCTATCCGCCGCTGATCTCCGTCGACAGCGTCACGTACGACGATGACGACGGTGTCGAGCAGGAACTGGTCGCCGGCACCGGCTACCGCGTCTTCGCCGGCGGCGCATGGAACGCCCGGATCGAGCCGGTCTACGGCGGCGCCTGGCCGAGCGTCCGGTGCGACCGCGATGCCGTCCGCATCCGCTACGTCTCTGGGTATCCACCGGCCGGGGAGGAGACGCCGGACGGGCTTCCCGCGGCGATCACGGCGGCGGTGCTCCTGATGGTCGGCGACCTCTACGCGCATCGCGAGACCGTCGCCGACGGCGCGCCGGCGAAGGTCCCGGTCTCGGCGACCGTCGACGCGCTGCTCGCGCCGTTCCGCGTCTACTGAGACCCCCAACCTGGAAGGGAACACCCCATGGCCGACCTCACCATCACGGCTGCCAACGTGGTCGCCGGCGCGAATGCCACGAAGGAAAGCGGTACCGCCGGCGAGACGATCACCGCCGGACAGGCCGTCTACAAGGACAGCACGACCGGCAAGTACATGGGGGCCGACAGCAACTCCGGGACCGTCGAGGCGCGCCAGGCGCGCGGCATCGCCCTGCACGGCGCCTCCAACAACCAGCCGCTGACGATCCAGCGCGGCGGGGACATCACGATCGGCGCGACCCTCACCGCCGGCACCGCCTACTACCTGTCCGACACGGCCGGCGGCATCTGCCCGGTCGCCGATGTCGGGTCGGGTGAGGCGGTCTGCCTCCTGGGCCTCGCCAAGTCGACAACGGTGCTCGCCATCGGCATCCAGTTCCCCGGCGTCGTCCTCTAGCGCCGGTGTGGGTGCGGTTCGCCCGCGCCTTCGACTTCGACCCGCCGGAGCGGCGTGGCCGCGTCACGATCCGCTATCCCGCCGGGACCGTCGCCTTCGTCCGTCGCTGCTGTGCGGCGGCGGCGCTCGCGGCGGGCGCGGCGGAACCGACCGAAAGGCCCCCGGATGACGATCGGCACCGGCAGGCTCCGCGAACGCATCGCCTTCGACCGCCGCGTCGAGGTCGATGACGGGGCCGGCAATACCGTCGGCGACTGGGCCGAGCAGTTCGCGGCCGCGGCGCGCGTCATGCCGCTCCGGGGCAGCGAGGCCGTCCAGGCGGCAAGGCTCGCCGGCCGGCAGCCGGTGGTGATCACCATCCCGATGTCGCGCCAGGCACGCGCCATCGGCCCCGACTGGCGGGCTCGGGACGTCCGCTCCGGGGCCGTTTATGCGATCACGGCGCCGCCGGCCGACATGGGCGAGCGGGGCCAGTACCTCGACATCTTCGCGACGACCGGAGCCGCGGCGTGATGGCGACGAAGGTCAGCGGGCTCGGCGAGCTGCGGAAGAAGATCGCGGCGCTGCCGGAGGCGATGCGCGCCGAGATCCGCGCGGCCCTGGAGAAGGGCGCCGACGAGATGGTGGCGATGGCGAAGCGCCTCTGTCCGGTCGACAGCGGTGCGCTCCGAGACTCGATCGGCTGGACATGGGGCGAGCCGCCGAAGGGCTCTGTCGTGCTCGCCAGTGGGTCGACCGAGCGCGGCGAGACAATCACCATCTATGCTGGCTCGAGCGACAAGACGATGGGGCCGGCCGACGCCTTCTATGCCCGCTGGGTGGAGTTCGGCACGGTGAACATGCGCGCGCAACCGTTCTTCTTCCCGTCCTGGCGGGCGCTCCGAAAACGCATCAAGAGCCGCAACACCCGCGCGGTGTCGGCGGTGATGAAGAAGGTCGCCGCCGGTGGCCAGTGATCCGTCCCACGCGCTCCAGGTGGCGCTCGTCCGCGAGCTGCGGGCGCTCGGCACCGCGGCGGGGGGAAACGTCTTCGACCGGGTGCCGCCGGACGACCCGTTCCCGCGGATCACGTTCGGGCCGTGGCAGGGCATCCCGAACGATGCCGACTGCTACGAGGGTACCGAGAGTTTCGTCCAGATCGACGTGTGGTCGCGCGCCGTCGGCTTCCCCGAGGCGAAGGGGATCGCCGGCGCGATCCGCGATCGTCTCCACAACGGCGAGCTCGACGTGTCGGGCCACCGCGTCGAGTTGATGCTCGTCCAGAGCATCGACACCAGCCGCGATCCGGACGGGCTGACGAGCCGCGCCCGCATCAGCCTCCGCATCCTCAGCCAGCCCTTCCCATAGGAGACCACCATGGCCAGGCCCACCACCATCAAGGGGTCGAAGTTCCTCATCCAGATCGAGGACACGCCCGGCGTCTATATCGCCCCCTGCGCGCTGACGACTAAAGGCCTCGACTTCTCCGCCGAGACGAACGACTTCAACGTCCCGGACTGCGACGATCCCGACGCGCCGACCTGGACCGAGCGCGTCGTCGCGGCGCTGTCGGCCGGGGTCTCCGGCTCCGGAGCGCTGGCCATGGAGAGCCTCGCCACCTGGCGCGCCTGGTATCTCTCCGGGCTCGAGAAGAACATCCGGGTCAAGCTCGACGCGCCGCTCGCGCAGGGCGGCGGACACTTCTCCATGTCGGCGGTCCTGACCGGCTTCAACCTCGGCGGCAACCAGGACGAACTCGCGACGATCGAAGTCTCGATCGCCAGCAACGGCGCGGTGACCTGGACCGACGCGGCGGCCTGATGTCGCGCGACGGGTCGATCACGCTCGCCTGGGGCGACGGGGAGCACCGCTTCCGGCTGGCGATCGGCCAGCTCCGGGAGCTCCAGGAGAAGTGCGACGCCGGGCCGGCGGAGATCGTCTCCCGCCTGTCCGAGGGCCGCTGGCGGGTCAACGACGTGCGCGAGACCATCCGCCTCGGCCTCGTCGGTGGAGGCCTGGCGCCCGCCACGGCGCATGCGCTGACCGTCCGCTACGTCGACGAGCGGCCGTGGCTGGAGAGCGTCCAGCCCGCCCAGGCGGTGCTGATGGCCGCGCTCGTCGGCGTCCCCGACGAGCCGGTCGGAAGCTCGCCGGGAAAAGAGGCGGCGGCGGAGGCCGCGAGCGAGGCGACGGTCGCCTCGCCTTCGCCGCCCTCTACGGCAACGGCGCTGTGATGGGCTTCGCGCCCGATCAGGTGGACCGGATGTCGCTCTGGCAGTTCATGGCCTGCCTCGACGGGTGGAAGGCGGCGCACGGCGTCGAGGAGAAGCCGGCGCCGCCGAGCGCGGATGAGTTCCACGACATGGTGAGCAGGCTCGGGTAACGGCATGGCCGAAACGACCGATCTCCAGCGGCTGATCGTCTCCATGGAGGCGCGATCGGCGAAGCTCGAGCGCGACCTTGCGAAGGCGCAGCGGAGCGCGACCACCACCGCCAACAACATCCAGTCGCGGTTCGACCGGCTCAACGGGGGCCTGATGGCGGGGTTCGGCCGGCTCGCCAGTGCACTCGGCGCGATCGGGATCGGCGTCGGCATCGCGTCCCTGCCCGGGACGATCAGCAGCATCGTCAACGAGGCCTCGGGGCTCGCGAAGTCGGCGGACCGGATCGGCATCACGACCGACCGGCTGCAGGAACTGCGGCATACCGCGCGGCTCGCGGACATCGACGTCGGCGAGCTCGACAAGTCGATGACCATCTTCGGGCGCAACATTGGCCAGGCCACCCAGGGGCAGGGCGAGCTGGTCAAAGTGCTCTCGGCGAACAACATCGCCTTGCGCGACCAGGAGGGCCGCGTCCGCTCGACGAGCGACCTCCTCGATGACTTTGCCGATCTCATGAAAAACGCCGGATCCGATGCCGAGCGGCTGCGGCTGGCGACGATCGCCTTCGGGCGCGGCGGGGCCGGCATGGTGACGGCGCTCCGCGACGGCTCTCAGGCGCTCCGGGACACCGCCCAGGAGGCGCGGGACCTCGGGCTCGTGCTCGATGAGGACCTGCTTCGCGATGCCGAGCGGATCGGCGACGACTGGACCCGCCTGACGACGCGCATGTCGACCGCGTTCAAGGGCTTCGTATTGGCGACCGTGAGCGGCGTCGACGCCATCATCGACAGCCTCAATACGCTGGACAAGCGGCAGAACCTCGGCGGCCTGGAGTCCAGCCTCATGGATGTCCGGGCGCTGCTCGCCCAGAACCGCGACCTCATAGAGGCAGCGCGGTCGGACCCGACGCTGGCCGGTCGAGCGTCCCTCGCCGCGGCTGAAATGGAGGCGCTCCTCAGGGAAGAGGGCCGCATCCTCAACCGGATCGGCGAGCTCAATCAGCAGCGGTCCCGCACGAAAGTCGACTTCAGCGGCGTCGAGGACGACGAGACCGCTCTGCCCAGCGGCGGCGGCACCAGCAAGGCGAGCGCCCGCGTCGACGCGATCCAACGCGTAACCGATGCGCTTCGCTTCGAGCAGGATCAACTCGGGCGCACGGCCCGTGAACAGGAAATCTACAACCGCCTCAATGCCGCCGGCGTCGACATCACGAGTGCGCAGGGGCAGCGCATCGCGGCCCTCGCCGGCTCGATCTACGACCAGCGCGCTGCACTCGAAGCGGCCCGTGAGGCGACTGCGGCCTTCAACAATGCGGTGGAGAGCCTGGGCGGTGAGGCGTTCGACGCCTTCGCCCAGTTCATCGACGGGTCGAAGAGCGCCGAGGACGCGATCAAGGATCTGATCAGGCAACTCCTCATCGCCGAGGCGCGATCCATGTTTCTGCGGGCCTTCACCCCCGGCGCGGCCGCCGGTCCGATCTCGTCGGTCCTCGGCGGATTGTTCGGGGGCGGTCGCGCGACGGGCGGGCCGATCAACCCGGGCAAGATCTACAAGGTCCACAAGGACGAACTGATCGTGCCGCGGGTGCCGGGGACGGTGATCCCGGCGTCGATGGTGCGGCGTGGCGTGACGCCAACCCCTCAGAGCCGGACGGTTACTGTCGGGCAGGTGATCATCCAGACCCCTGATCCGGCAGCATTCCGACGGTCCGAATCCCAAGTCTCCGCGATGCTCGGCCGAGCCGTCCAACGCAGCGCAAGGTTCACCTGAGGTGTCGGGGTTCCACGAGGTCGTCTTCCCGTTCGAATGCGCGACCCAGATGACCGGCGGCCCGGAACGGCGCACCGAGATTGTCACGCTGGTCTCCGGGTTCGAGCAGCGGAATCAGCGCTGGTCGGACTCGCGACGACGCTGGAACGTCGGCAGTGCGGTTCGCAACTATGCCGACCTGCAGGTGCTCCTAAGCTTCTTCGAGGAGCGGCGGGGCCGCGCCTACGGCTTCCGAGTGAAGGATCGCGCCGACTTCGTGTCGGCCGCGAACGGCACGGCCCGGACGGCCGTCGACCAGACGATTGGTGTCGGGGATGGAACCACCGCAGCCTTCCAGTGCGTCAAGACTTACGGTTCCGGTGGGGTGAATCCCTGGCAGCGAACTATCCGAAAGCTGGTGGTCGGCACCGTGCGGGTTGCCGTGAACGGCGCCGAAAAGACGATCACGACGCATTTCACTGCCGACGTCAACACAGGGATCGTGACATTCACCAGCGGGAATATCCCGGCGATCGGGCAGATCGTCACTGCGGGTTACGAATTCCACGTGCCCGCCCGGTTCGATTCCGACGTGCTCGACATCGATCTCGGTGCCTCGGTGCCGGGGACCTTCGTCAGTGCGCCGATCATCGAGATCAAGGTGTAGGTCGATGAAGGCGCTGCCGTCCGGTCTTGCGGCGCACATCGCCGGCGAAGTGACCTCGCTCTGCCAATGCTGGCGCGTCGCGCTGCTCGATGGGTCGGTGCTCGGTTTCACCGACCATGACAAACCTCTGTCTTTTGATGGGGTCACCTATGAGCCGGCGACCGGCTTCGCGGCCGCCGAAGTGGGATCGGCCCTCGGCATGTCGGTCGATACCCAGGATGTCGCGGGTGCGCTCTCTTCCGATCGCATCCGCGAAGACGATCTCGCCGCCGGTCTCTGGGATGGGGCAGAAGTCGTGACTTACATGGTCGACTGGTCGGACATCGCCAATCGCATCCTCCTGCACCGCGCGTCGATCGGCGAAGTGACTCGAGGAGAAACAGCCTTTCGGGCCGAACTGCGCGGCCTGGCGCATGGGCTGGCCGCCGAACAGGGGCGGGCGTTCCAACGCCAATGCGACGCCGTCGTCGGCGATTCACGGTGCGGTGTGAGTCTCGTTGGCTCGTTCGCGGGCACCGGCAGCGTGACCGGCCTGCAGGGTACGCGGACAGTAACGGTGTCCGGCCTGGCAAGTTACGACCGTGGCTGGTTTATCGGCGGCGTCCTGACATGGTCCAGCGGCGCCAATGCCGGCCGGACCGTCGAGGTGCGGCGACACGACAGGTCCGGCAGCATCGCCACCATCGAGCTCTGGCAGCCGATGTCCAAGCCGATCGAAGTCGGCAACACCTTCACCGTGAGTGCTGGCTGCGACAAGACCGTGACCACATGTAAGTCCAAGTTCTCGAACGTCGTCAACTTCCGCGGCTTCCCCCACATTCCGGGCAATGACTTCTCGCTCAACGTCGCCCGGCGCAACGACAGCGAGAATGACGGCGGGAGCATGTTCCGATGAGCGCCGCGATCGATCGCAACCGCATCGTCGCGGAGGCACGCGCCTGGATCGGCACGCCCTACCATCACCAGGCGTCGGCGATCGACATCGGCTCGGACTGCATCGGAGTGGTGCGCGGCGTCTGGCGCGCCCTCTACGGCAGAGAGGCGCAGGCGATGCCCTCCTATGCCCCGGACTGGGCGATCGGCGAGGAACTGCTGCTCGAGGGCGCTCGCCGGCACCTCGTCGAGGTTCCCGTCGATGCAATCTGTGCCGGCGACGTGCTGGTCTTCCGGATGCGGCCCGGCCGGCCGGCCAAGCACTGCGGCATCGTCGTAGACACGGATGCCACCTGCCGGATGGTCCACGCCTGGGATGCGGTGCCGGCGGTATGCGAGATCGCGCTCGACGACTGGTGGCGTCGCCGCATCGCGGCGGCCTTCGCGTTTCCGGGGGCGAGCTAATGGCGACTGTCGTGTTGGGTGTGGCCGGGCGCGTCATCGGTGCGGCTGTGGCGGGACCGATCGGGGCGGTGATCGGTGGGGCGGTCGGCGCCGTCGCCGGATCTGTGATCGACTCGCAGATATTTGCCCGCGGCGGTGTCGGGGAGACCCGCGTGCGCGGGGCGCGTCTCAAGTCGATCGACCTGATGACCTCGACCGAGGGCGCCGCCATCCCGCGTCAGTACGGGCGCGCTCGGATCGTCGGCCAAGTGATCTGGTCGACGCGGTTCGAGGAGAAGGTGGTCGAGAAGACCGAGAGCGTCGAGAGCGGGGGCAAGGGCGGCGGTAGCCGGAGCAGCACCACCGAGGTGACGACGACGAAGTATGTCTACTTCGCGAACTTCGCGGTCGCCTTCTGCGAGGGCCCCGTCCGGCGTTTCGGCCGGATTTGGCTCGACGGCCGCGAGGTCGACCAGACCAAGATCACTGTGCGGCGCCGGCACGGCAACGAGTCGCAGGTCGCCGACCCCCTGATCGCGGCCAAGGAGGGCGAGAACAACGCCCCCGGCTATCGCGGCACGGCCTACCTTGTCTTCGAGCGGCTCAAGCTGGAGAAGTACGGCAACCGGCTGCCGCAGGTGAGCGCCGAGGTGTTCCGGTCGGTGGGCGACCTGGAGCCCATGATCCGCGGCGTTGCCCTGATCCCCGGCTCGACGGAGTTCGGCTATGACCCGGAGCTCGTCAAGCGCGTCACCGGAAAGAACGGCAAGGGCCGGCGGCCCGAGAACCGGCACACGCTGCTCGCTGGGACCAACTGGGAGGCCTCGATCGACGCCCTCGAGCGCCTGGCGCCCGAATGCGGCTCGGTCGCGCTCGTCGTGGCCTGGTTCGGCGACGATCTACGCTGCGGTCAATGCGAGATCAGGCCGAAGGTGGAGAACGCCGAAAAGCAGACCATCCCGCACGCCTGGAGCGTCGCCGGCCTAACGCGGGCGACTGCGGACGTGATCTCCACAATCGACGGCAAGCCGGCCTATGGCGGCGCGCCGAATGACGCGAGCGTCATCCGGGCCATCCAGGACCTCAAGGCCCGCGGCTTCAACGTGCTGCTCTACCCGTTCGTGATGATGGACATTGCAGAGGGCAACTCAAAGGGTAACCCCTACAGTGACAACACCTCCGACTCGGGCCAACCGGTCTATCCCTGGCGGGGCCGCATTACCTGCAACCCGGCGCCAGGCTATGCTGGCACCGCGGACCAGACGAGCAGCGCTGCGACCCAGATCAACAATTTCTACGGCGATGCCGCGGCGTCGGACTTCGCCGCTTCGTCGGGGACGACCGTCGTCTATAACGGGCCGGACGAGTGGCGCTACGCCCGCTTCATTCTGCACATGGCCAAGCTCTGCGAGCTGGCCGGCGGTGTCGATGCATTCTGCATCGGCTCGGAGATGGTCGGCTTGACGACCGTGCGGAACGCCATCGGCGGCTTCACCTTCGTAAACCGCCTCCGCGACCTCGCCGGCGAGGTCCGCTTGATCCTGGGCGGCGGGACCCATCTCGGCTACGCCGCCGACTGGAGCGAGTATCACAGCCACCGCCCGGCCGACGGCTCGGGCGACGTGCTGTTCCATCTTGATCCGCTCTGGGCCGACGATGAGATCGACTTCATCGGCATCGACAACGACCTGCCGCTGGCCGACTGGCGCGAGGGGACCGACCATCTCGACTACGACCCGGCCGGGCCGACGATCCCTCATGACCTCGACTACCTCCGGAGCAACGTCGAGGGCGGCGAATATTACGACTGGTACTACCAGAGCCCTGCCCACCGCGACGCCCAGACGCGCACGCCTATCACCGATACCGCCTATGGCAAGCCGTGGGTCTTCCGCCAGAAAGACCTCCGGAACTGGTGGCTCAACCTGCACCGCAACCGCCCCGGCGGCGTGGAAAGCGGCACACCGACGGACTGGGTGCCGCAGTCGAAGCCGATTTGGTTCACCGAGGTCGGCTGCCCGGCGGTTGACAAGGGCGCCAACCAGCCCAACGTCTTCGTCGACCCGAAGTCGTCGGAGAGCTTCTTTCCCTATTACTCTTCCCGTGCGCAGGACGATGCGATCCAGCGGGCCTATCTCGAGGCGATAATCGGATACTGGGCGGACAACGCGAACAACCCCGCGTCGAGCGTCTACAGCGGGCGCATGGTCCGCACCGGTCGGGTGTTCGCGTGGTGCTGGGATGCCCGTCCACCACCCTCGTTTCCGACCGATCGGTCGACTTGGGCCGATGCCGCGAATTGGCGCCGCGGGCACTGGCTGACCGGCCGCCTCGGCACGGCACCCGCCCGCGAGACTTTCGAAGCTGTGCTCGACGACTCCGGGTTTGGTGCGCACCGCCTGGTCGGGCCGATCCCGGGGGTCGTCGATGGCGTGACTGCCGACCAGGTCCTGGCCCCCCGCGGAATCCTCGAGGCGCTGGCGACCGTGCACGGCGTCGACACCGTCGAGAGCGGCGGCAGGCTCGTTTTCCAGGCGCGTGCCGGACGCGGCCCAGCTGTCGTCCTTGCCGCGGACGATCTGGTATCTCCCGATCAGCAGGACGCCGCCGCAGCCTGGATGGCGACCCGATCTCAAGAATCCGAGCTCCCGACAGCGGTGCGCCTCGGTTACGGCGATCCCGTGCGCGACGACCAGCCAGCGGCGGCCGAGGCCCGGCGCTTCGCGGCCGGAGCTCGTCGTGTCCTCGAGGCTGGCCTGCCAATGACCATGGCGGCGGGGGCAGGGGGGGCCCCCCCCCCCCCGGCCCGCGCCTGTTTCCGCTGTGCGCAAAAGCGCTCAGGGACACGACGTTTTCGCGCAAAACTTTGCTGCATCGCAGTGACCGCGGCCCGCCGCGGTGGGGGCAAAGCACGCAGCCATGCGCCTTGTGGCCATGGCCGCCGCGCGCCGCCGGCAACACCCGGGCCGAACGTTGACAACGTCGTCCGGCAGCACCGATAAGACAGCGCTGTCAGAGTGGGGGAGTCGATGCGCCGCGCATGGCCTGGCCGCGTGCCGCGCACCGCGGGGGAACCAGGCCGCCTGTGGCGCGCCTACAGGAGATCGCCCTCCCGCCTGGCAATGCCACACGGCGGCCGCTCGCGGCTGGCGGCCCCATCGATCGTGGAGGACCCGAGTGGAACTTGCCACGCTGGACATCGTCATCGTGCTGGCCTACCTGGCCGGCATCTTCATCCTCCCGCAGTGGGTTTCGCGCGAGAAGGCCGGCCACCAGAAATCGGCCAGCGACTACTTCCTGGCCAGCCGTTCGCTGCCGTGGTGGGCCATCGGCGCTTCGCTGATCGCGGCCAACATCTCGGCCGAGCAGATCATCGGCATGTCCGGTTCGGGCTACGCCATCGGCCTGGCCATCGCCTCCTACGAGTGGATGGCGGCGGCGACCCTGCTGATCGTCGGCAAGTTCTTCCTGCCGATCTTCCTGCGCAACCATCTACACGATGCCGCAGTTCCTGGAAGGCCGTTACGGCAA
>JAEZEN010000252.1 GCA_023433185.1 Pseudomonadota bacterium
CTGGTGCAGCGGAGATCGGCCGATCCATGGCACCACCAGTTGGTCGAGAGGCGAGCTACGAGGCCGGACAGATGGTCTTCGTCGGCGGTCCCAACGAGATCGCGGACCGCGTCCTCCACCTCCACGACACCCTCGGCCACCGCCGCCAGATCCTCCAGATGGACGTCGGCGGCATGCCCCACAGCGCCTTCCTCGACGCCATCGAGCTGCTCGGCACCGAGGTCCTCCCCCAGATCCGAAAGGAACTCGACCAACGATGACCACCAACCCCGTCAACGTCACCGTGTTCGGCGCCAGCGGCAAGATCGGCCGACACGTCGTCGACCAGCTCCTCGCCGGCGACCACCACGTCACCGCCTACGTCCGCAACCCCGACAAGGTCAGCCTCCAACACCCGAAGCTCACCGTCGTCCAAGGCGAGCTCGACAACCGAGCCGCCATCGCCCGAGCCATCCAAGACGCCGACGCGGTGATCAGCGCCCTCGGCCCCACCCTCAAGCGCAGCGGGACCGGCAGTCCCGTCGCCGACGGCACCCGCAACATCGTCGCCGCCATGCAGACCGCTGATGTCCGCCGCTACATCGGGCTCGCCACACCCGCGATCGCCGACGAGCGGGACCGCCCCACGCTCAAGGGGAAGGTCCTGCGAACCATGCCACGACTCGCGTTCCCCAACGCCTTGACCGAACTGGTCGGCATGTCCGACGCCGTTCGGAGCTCGGACCTCGACTGGACGATCGCCCGCATCACCAGCCCGAACGACAAGGCAGCCAAGGGCACGACCCGAGCCGGGTTCCTCGGACGGGACAAGGTCGGCTCGGCCATGACCCGCGCCGACATCGCCGCCTTCCTCGTCGCGCAACTCGCCGACGACACCTACCTCCACTCCGCCCCGGCCGTCAGCAACTGAAACAGGAGACCCCATGTTCATCGCCCTCGCCATCATCACCGTCCTGCTCGCCGCGCTCGTAGCAGGTTCGGCCGCCAAGAAGCTCCAGAAGGACCCACAGGTCCTCGACGTGATCGGCGGCACCGTCGGCGTCCCCGACCGCTTCATCCCCGTACTCGCCGCGCTCGAGCTCGCCGGCGCCGCTGGCATCCTCATCGGGCTCTGGCTCGGGCCGCTCGGCATCGCCGCTGCCGCCGGCCTCGTCGCCTACTTCGTCGGCGCCATGATCGGCCACCTCCGAGTCGGCGACACCAAGGGACTTGCCATGCCCCTCGTTCCGCTCGTCCTGTCCATCGCGGTCCTGGTCCTGCGGCTCGCAACGGCATGACACCGAGCGCGCGATGCCTTCAGTGCGCCAGCTGATCGCGGGCCTACGGACGCCCCCATCGGCCGACCCGAAGGTCATGACAGGGGCCTACCGGGAGGACCGGCAACATCGCACCCAGCTGAGGAAGAACCACTCGCTCGCAGGGTGACGTGGGTGCGCGCAGCGTCGTCCTTGAGCGCAGCACGCTTCTACTGTTCCTTCTACTGTGCGGGGCGGTACGGGGGTGTACGGGTTGGCACGACCGGCGTAGACTGACCAACGAATCCCCAGCTCAAGGGCTCTATCTGGTACGCATTGGTACGGGCTGAAATCCTGATCGGAAACCTCATAACCCGAAGGTCGCAGGTTCAAATCCTGCCCCCGCCACCATCGAGAATGCAGTGTTCGCAAGGCCTCCGAGGTTTTTGGGGGTCTTGCGTCGTTTTGGCCCGCTACCGGGTGTCTACCGACCGCTACCGCCTATGCGGCGAGGTCTTGCTTGTCGCTTTCGCTTGAATGGGTAGCGAGGAGTTTGCCGAAAGCGGCGGCAGCGTCTTCCTGCATTCCGGGGATGACGTGCTGGTAGGTCGTCATGGTGAACGCCGGGTTGGCATGGCCGAGTCGTTCGGAGACGATCTTGATCGGCACTCGGTCTCGCAGCAAAAGGCTGGCGTGAGTGTGGCGCAGGTCGTGGAAGCGGATCGGCGACACGTCGAGGCGACGCTGGGCCCGTTCGAACGCTTGGGACACAGTGTGTGGGTGCAGCGGCTTCCCGTCGGCTCGCGTGAACACGAGCCCATGGTCGTTGACAACACCCGAATCAGCGAGCTGAGCGGCCTGGCGACGACGCCACTCGGCGAGCAGGGCGAGGGTCTCGGCATCGAGGGCGACGTTGCGGCGGCTGGTGCGGGTCTTCAGCCGGGTGAACTCGAGCTGGTAGCCGATCGCGATGAGGGCCTGGGTGATCTCGATCCGGCCGGTGTCGAAGTGGATGTCGTCCCAGCGCAACCCGAGGACCTCGCCTCTCCGCATGCCGGTCGCTGCGGTGAGGCGGAACAGAATCGAATGCGGGCTCTGAGCGGTCGCGTCGAGGAACGCACCAAGCTCGGCCGGCGTCCAGGACTTCGCACGTCGACTCCCCGAAGGATGACTTCGCGGGTCAGGCGGCTGCACACCTGCCACTGGGCTGACCGGCAGCAGGCCGCGATCAACGGCGTCGCGAAGAGCGGATCGCAGGAGCTGGTGGAGGTTGGCGATGGTCTTCGCAGCGAGCGGCCCGCCGCGTCGGCTACCGGCGATGAGGAGCCGCTGGTAGAGCGAGCGGATGTGCTCGGCTCGCAGCCGCCGCAGCGGGGTGTCGCCGAGGTGGGGGAGCAGGTAGTGCTCTGTTGCCTTGCGGTCGCGGGCGTGGGTCGAACGGGCGACGGCGGCTTCGCGGGCGGGCAGCCACTGGCCGAGGAGGTAGTCGCCGAGGGTCATCGAGGACCCGGCTCGGTGGCGTCGCTCATGGTCGGTGGTGAGCGTCCGGGCGACGCGCTCGGCGTCGGACTGGTCTTCGCATCGGTGCCAGCGCCGCCGTTCGCGTCCGGTGACGGGATTGCGGCCCTCGTAGATCACTGCGTAGTGCACGCCTCGCTTCTCGGTCACGTATGCCATTTCCGGTTCCTCACTTCGGTCGGTGGTCGGTAGCGGAGTCGGTAGCAGCGGCG
>JAEZEN010000253.1 GCA_023433185.1 Pseudomonadota bacterium
GGATGGGAGGGGGTCCAAAGCCGATTCCGCCGTCAAGGGGAGACCTCGTCGCTGACGCCGCTCACGCCGGCTCCCTGCGCCGGGCCGCTCTTGTCTCCGGCTGCGGCGTCCCGTCGAAGGCGGCGGCCAGGCGGCGGCGGATCATGGCCTCGCGGGGCCCGCTGCCCACCTTGTGGCCGAGCAGATCGGTCACGTAGAAGACGTCGACGGCCCGCTCGCCGAAGGTCGAGACATGGGCTGAGGCGATGTTCAGATTGAGATCGGAGATCGTCCGGGTGAGATCGTAGAGCAGGCCCGGGCGGTCGAGGCCCGAGGCCTCGACCACGGTGAACTGGTTCGACAGCTCGTTGTCGACGGCGATCTCGGTCTCGAGGGAGAAGGCCTTCAGGCGCGGTCTCTTGCGGGTCCGCTGCGCCACCTGCTCCGGCAGGCGGAGCGTGCCGGCCAGTGCCTGCTCGATCAGGTCGCCGACCTTGCGGGCGCGGCGCTCCTCGTCGCCCTCGGTCTCGAACTCGCGGCTGATCGAGATCGAGTCGAGCGCCTGGCCGTCGGTGGTCGTGTAGACTTGGGCGTCGACGATGTTGGCGCCGGCGATGGTGCAGGCCCCGGCGATGATCGACAACAGTCGCGGATGGTCCGGCGCGAACACGGTAATCTCGGTCACGGCCTCGAAGTCGCGGGTGCGGATCGCGGTGGCGAGCGGCCGCTTCTCCTTGTCGGCCTCCCGGATCAGTGCGGCATGGGCGAGCTTGCGCGGCAGGTCGACGCGGAGCAGGTAGGCCGGGTAGTGGCGCCGGATATAGGCGTCGCGCTCCTTCTTCGGCCAGTCGGCGAGCCCGGCGGCGAGTTCCTCCTGCGCAGCCGCGACCCGGCGATCGCGGCTCACCTGGCTGTGGCCACCGGTGAGTACCGGCTCGGTCTCGTAGTAGAGGGTGCGGAGCAACTGGCCCTTCCAGCCGTTCCAGACGCCGGTGCCGACGGCCTTGATGTCGGCGACGGTGAGGATCAGGAGCATCTTCATCCGCTCGAGGCTCTGCATCACGGCGGCGAAGTCGAGGATGGTCTTTCGATCGTTGAGGTCGCGGGACTGGGCCGTCATGCTCATCAGGAGATGATGCTCGACGAGCCAGGCGACGGTCTCGGTCTGCGCGGGCGTGAGGCCGAGGCGCGGGCAGAGTTTGCGGGCGAGCCGGGCGCCGGCGAGCGAGTGGTCCTCCGGCCGCCCCTTGGCGATGTCGTGGAGGAAGAGCGCGACGTAGAGCACCACCCGGTCCTTGATGCCGGGGAAGATCTCGCTGGCGAGCGGGTGCGCCTCGGCCGCGTCGCCGCGCTCGATCTCGGCAAGGTTGCCGATCGAGCGGATGAGGTGCTCGTCGACGGTGTAGTGGTGGTACATCGAGAACTGCATCATCGCCACCACCCGGCCGAATTCGCGGATGAAGCGGCCGAGGACGCCGGTCTCGTTCATCGCGCGGAGCACCAGCTCGCTGTTCTTGCGCGATGACAGGATGCCGAGGAACAGGCGGTTGGCCTCCGGGTCCTCGCGCAGCTGCGCATCGACCAGTCCGAGGGAGCGCGTGATGAGCTGCAGCGCCCCCGGGTGGAACGGCAGGTCGTAGGCGTCGGCGAGGTGGAAGTAGCGGATCAGGTTCACCGGGTCGCGGGCGAAGACCTGGTCGTCGGCCACCGTGATGCGCTCGTTCTCGATGACGAAGTCGGTCGAGCCGGGGACCTTGCGGCGGCGTTTCCGGCCGAGGCCGAGGAAGCGGTTGAGCGCCGGGACCGGCTTGCCGTGGTCCTCCTCGAGCGCGGCGCAGAAGATGCGGGTCAGGTCGCCGACCTCCTTGGCCACCAGGAAGTAGTGCTTCATGAAGCGCTCGACATCCTGGAGGCCGGGATGGGCGGTGTAGCCCAGCCGCTCCGCCATCTCGCGCTGGATGTCGAAGGACAGGCGCTCCTCGGGCCGGCCGGTGAGGAAATGCATGTGGCAGCGCACCGCCCAGAGGAAATCCTCCGACTTCCGGAAGCGCTGCAGCTCGGACCGGGAGAAGACCCCGGCCCGCACCAGTTCCTCGCGGGTCTGCACCCGGTAGAAATACTTGGCGATCCAGAAGAGCGTGTTGAGGTCGCGAAGTCCCCCCTTGCCCTCCTTGACGTTGGGCTCGACGAGATAGCGCGACTGGCCCTGCTGGCGGTGGCGGGCATCGCGCTCGGCGAGCTTGGCGGCGATGAACTCCGGGCCGGTGCCCCTGACCACCTCCTCGCCGAAGCGGCCGACGAGGTCGTGGAACAGCGCCCGGTCGCCCCACACGTAGCGCGACTCGAGGATCGCGGTGCGGATCGTCATGTCGGAGCGCGACAGGCGGATGCATTCGGTGACGTTGCGCGTCGCGTGGCCGACCTTCAGGCCGAGATCCCACAGGATGTAGAGGATGAACTCGACGACCGACTCGCCCCACGGGGTCTGCTTGTAGGGAAGGAGGAAGAGGAGATCGACGTCCGAGCCGGGGGCAAGCGTGTCGCGCCCATAGCCGCCGACCGCGAGGATCGCCAGGCGCTCGGACGCGGTCGGGTTCTCGCTCGGATAGACGTTCTCGATCGCGAAATCGTGGAGCGCGACGATGATCGCATCCTGGAGCGCGGCCAGGCGCCGGGCGCAGGCCATGCCCCGGCCGTCGGCGCGAAGCTGCGCCTCCGCCGCCGCCCGCCCCTCGGCGAGCACCGTCTTCAGC
>JAEZEN010000364.1 GCA_023433185.1 Pseudomonadota bacterium
GCTCTCCCGAAAGCGCTTCTACCCCAGCGCGGGGCGACGCGACCGCCTCACCGGGCGGGCGACCGTGAGCTTCACGCTCAACGCCTCGGGGCGGGTGACGGCGGCACGCATCGTGCGCTCCGCCGGATCGCGCATTCTCGACGATGCGGCGCTCGAGATGGTCCGGCGGGCCGCGCCCTACCCGCCGATCCCGCGCGGGCTCGGCACGACCATCACCATCCAGGCGCCGATCGGCTTCGAGCTGCCGCGCTGAACGGGGCTACCGCTCCCGGGGATCAGACGGCTTCCGCCCTGCCGCTCGCGGCGGAGCGGTACATCGCGTCGAGCACCGCGACGGCGCGCGCGCCGACGATCCCGTCGGCCGGGTTCTCCACCGGCCTGCCGTGGCAGATGTCGACGAAGACACGAAGCGGCGTCTCGCATTCATAGGCGCCGTCGCCGGGGGCGAGCGCGATCACCTCGTCGCGCCCGTCGCGGCGGCGGAGTTCGAGGCGCTCGCGCTCGATGTCGAGGAGGAGCATGCCCTCGGTGCCGAAGATGCGGAGGTCGATCTGCACCGGACGGCCCTTCGGCAGCGTCGCCGCGCCCGAGACGGCGCCGGTGGCGCCGCCCTCGAAGCGGACCGCCGCGGCGTCGTAGTAGTCGACCCCGGCCTTCGACTTGCCGGTCATGGCGAAGACCTCGGCCGGCGCCAGGTCGGCGACGCGGAACATGAGACCGAGGGCGTGGACCAGCTGGCCCCAGCCGAAGCCGCCGGCCCGCTTCGGGTCGGCCCAGGTCGAGGCCGGCGGCCGGAACATCGCCCCCTCGGTCTCGACCATCGGCTCGCCGGCGAAGAGGTCGTCGAGGGCGTTGGCCATCTGGAGGACGACGTGCTCGATCCGGCCCACGCCGGCGGCAAGCCGCCGCGCCTCCGCCGCGAAGGGGCGGAAGTTCCAGCCATAGGGGACGACGATCTGCCGATCCTTCTCCCGGGCCAGGGCAACCAGGGACCGGGCCTCGGCGGCGTCGGTGGTCAGCGGCTTCTCGACCAGCACATGGCAGCCTGTCTCGAGCGCCGCCCGGGCGTGCTCGAAGTGGACGACATGGGGCGAGGAGATCACCACCCCGTCCATCGGCACGGCGTCGAGCATCGCCCGCCAGTCCTCGAAGGCCGCGGCGATCCCGAATGTCTCCGACACCGCGCGCAGTTCGTCCGCGCCCAGCCTGTTCACCGCCACCACCTCGCAGTCCGGCAGGGTCCGGAGCACCGGGATGTGGTTGACCACCGCCCACCAGCCGGCGCCGATGACCCCGATCCGCGCCTTCCGGTTCATTTCGCCCGCTCCATCGCTTGTCGTGTCGAGAGGTAGACGTTCTGCATGTGGGTCTCGGTCGCACGCTCGGCCCGGTCGGGATCGCGGTCGGCGAGGGCGGCCGCGATCGCGGCGTGGTCGGCCTGCGACTGGCGGAGCACGCCCGGCACCTCCGAGGCGATGCGCCGGTACTCGATGCCGAGCACGTAGAGGGAATAGGAGACGCGGGCGAGAAACGGGTTCCGCGTGCTTTCCATGATCGTGCGGTGGAACTCGAGATCCGAGACGCGGAAGCCGATCGGGTCGTCGACCAGCCCCTCCTGGACTTTCACCATCGCCAGCAGCCGGTCGATGTCGGCGTCGCCGAGGCGCGCCGCCGCGAGCCGGGCGACGCGGCCGTCGACCATCACCCGCGCCTCGTACAGGCCCTCGACATTGTCGACGTTGAGCGTGATCAGGAACTGGAGGGGACCGAGGATGTCGGCCGCGTCGAGCGAGGAGATGTAGGCGCCGCCGCCCTGCCGGGTCCGGACCACGCCGAGAATCTGGAGGCCGCGGAGCGCCTCGCGCACGCTCGGCCGGCTGACCTGCAGCATCTGCGACAGGTCGCGCTCGGTGGGCAGCTGGTCGCCGGGCTTGAGGTTGCCGGTCCGCACCAGATCGAGAACCTTCTTCGCCACCTGGTCGGCGACCGAATGCCGCTCGACCGGCGACATCACCGGGGCGGCATCCGCGTTCATGGCGGGCTGCCGATCGCCGTTGGATTGCGACCCCCTCGAGAGAACAGAGAGCAGGACAAGATCATCCTTATTCTCCCAGCGCCCGCGTCCTGATCTGGTCGAGGCTGACGGCGAGCATCAGCACCACCCCCTTGGTCACGTCCTGCCAGAAGCTCGAGACGTCGTTGAGGGTCAGCCCGTTGTTGAGCGTACCCAGGATGAGGACGGCGAGCAGCGTGCCCCAGACGCTGCCGCGGCCGCCATAGAGGCTGGTGCCGCCGAGGATGATGGCGGCGATCACGGTGAGGAGATGCGGGGCCGCCGCCGCCGGCGCGGCGGCGCCGAGCATGGCGGCGAGCATCAGCCCGGCCACGGCGCCGGAGACGCCGGAGAGGATGTAGAGCACCATCTGCACGCGCTCCACCGGCAGCCCGATCAGACGGCTCGCCTCCGGATTGCCGCCGACCGCATAGACGAAGCGGCCGAAGCGCGTCCGCCGCAGCACGATCGACAGCACGATGAAGACGATGATCATGAGGATCGGCGGGAACGGCACGCCGAGGATGCGCCCCTGGCCGATCCAGTTGAAGCCCGGCACCATGAGCGGCTTGGTCAGCCCGCCGGTCAGGATCAGCGCGGCGCCCGAGACGATCGACATCATGCCGAGGGTGACGATCAGCGGGTTGAGGCGCAGCCGCGTGCAGAACAGGCCGTTGACCGCGCCGATGAAGCCGCCGAGGAGGACCGCGAGGAGCGCGGCGATCCAGATGTTGACGCCCATGTCGGCATTGAGCACGGCGATCAGCACGCCGACCAGGCCGGCGATGGCCGCAACCGACAGGTCGAGCCCGCCGGCGATGATCAGCGGCGTGCCTGCCGCCGCCATCAGCCCGATGAAGGCGATGTTCGAGCCGATCGACATCATGTTCCGCGTCGTCATGAAGAACGGCGAGAGCAGCGAGAAGACGACGAGCAGCAGGATGTAGAAGACGAAGAGCAGCACCACGCCCGACTCGGGGCGGCCGAGGAAGGTGAGGAACGGGCCACGTCCCGGTGTGGCGGCGGTGCGGTCGGTCATCGGCGGGATCCGTTCATGCGGCACTGAAGGCGGGGTCGTTGGTGGTGGCGGCCATCAGCGCCGCCGGTGGCGTGCCCTTCGCGAAGCGGCCGACCACGCGACCGCGGTCGAGCACGAGCGAACGGTCGCTGATCCCCGCCACCTCCTCGACATCGGAGGAGAGGACGAGAACGGCGAGGCCGCGATCGGCGAGGGCGCGGAGTTCGAGATAGAGTTCGCGGCGGGCGCCGACATCGACGCCGCGGGTCGGCTCCTCGAGAATGAGGAGCTTGACGGTGTCGACCAGCCAGCGCGCGACGCAGACCTTCTGCTGGTTGCCGCCCGAGAGGGTCCGCACGGTCTGCTCCGGCCCGCGGGTGCGGATGCCGAGAAGATCGATCCAGCGCCTGGCCTGCTCGGTCTCGGCCGCCTTCGAGACGAACATGCCGCGCACGTAGCGCTCCTGGAACGGGGCGACCATGTTCTCGCGCACCGTGAGGTCGCCGATGATGCCCTCGCGCTTCCGGTCGGCGGCGACGAAGCCGATGCCGCGCGCCTTGCCCACCCGGGCCGATTCCGGCCGGTAGGCGGCCCCCTGGACGAGGATCGTCCCGGCGGTGGCCGCACCCATGGCGCCGTAGACGGCGCGGCCCAGGGTCTCGATGCCCGAGCCGATCAGACCGAAGACGCCGACGATCTCGGCCGCCCGCACCGTGAGGTCGACACCGTCGAGCTTGCCCGGCACCGACAGGGCCGAGACCGAGAGCACCTCGTCGCCATCCGTACCGGTGCGGGCGATGTCGTAGAGGTCGTCGGCGACCCGGCCGAGCATCGCGGCCAGCACCGCGCCATGCGAGGCGTCGCGCGTCTCGTAGAGACCGGCGTTCCGACCGTCGCGGAGCACGGCGATGCGGTCGGACACCTCGAAGACCTCGCTCAGGTAGTGCGAGATGTAGATGACCGCGACCTGCTGGTCCCTGAGCCGGCCGATGATCCGGAAGATGAGCTTCGCCTCCTGCTCGGTCAGAGCGGCCGTCGGCTCGTCCATGACCAGCACACGCGCCTTGCCGGCGAGCGCCCGGGCGATCTCGACGATGCGCTGCTCGGCGACCGAGAGGCGTTTGACCAGCATGTCCGGGTCGATCGCGGCGAAGCCGAGCTGGTCGAGAAGGGCACGGGCGTTCTCGCGCATCGTGCGGTCGTCGACCATGGCGAAGCCGGGTCCGCGCTTCACCGGCAGGTCGGCAAGCGCGATGTTCTCGGCGACGGTCATGTCGCCCATCACCGAGATTTCCTGCGGCAGGAGGCGGATGCCGGCTGCCACCGCGGCCCGCGGATCGGGAAAGACGACGCCCTCGCCGTCGATGCGGACGGTGCCGGCATCGCGCGTGTAGACGCCGGTGAGGATCTTCACGAGCGTCGACTTGCCTGCGCCGTTCGAGCCGAGCAGCGCCATCACCTCGCCGGGCTGGACGACGAGATCCACGTCGGCGAGGACCGCGACGCCGCCGAACGACTTGCCGATGCCCCGCATCTCGAGGCGGGGGGTGGAGGGGGAACCCCCGGTTCCGACGGTCACCGTCTCACGCCTCCCTTCGAAGCCGAAGCCGGGACCGGCTCAACCTGCTCATCCCTGCGCACGCGGGGACCGCGGTGCTCAAGGCCACAGTCGGGAATCAGCGAAGGCAAATCGAAACTCGCTATGGCCATGCGTCCGTGACAGCGGGTCCCCGCGTGCGCGGGACCCAGCAGGACAGGGAGGGCGCGGCGCGCGGGGCGGGCCGCGGTGGCGGGGCCCTGGCGGTCAGGGTCCCGCCATGCCTCGACGCTACTCCGTCGGGATCAGGTCGAGAGCATCCGCCATGTCCGGCGACTGGCGGATGTCGGCGAGATGCGCGACGAACTTGTCCTGCGGGAAGTCCACCTCCAGGCCGAGCGCTTCGTCGCAGGGGAAGTCCGGGTAGTAGTTGCAGATGTTGCCCTTGTCGACCATGACGTGGGTCATCAGCACGGTGGGCGGCAGCTCGATGCCGGCGAGTTCGGCCAGCGCCATCGGAACCAGGAAGTTGCCGTAGCGCTCGGGGAAGTAGCCGACGGAGGCGACGAAGGACGGCTCGGCCATCATCGTCGCCAGTTCGTCGGCGCCCATCCCGACGGCGATGAGGTCGGCCTCGCGTCCCGCCTGCTGCACCGCGCGGATGATTCCGGTGGTCGCCTGGTCGTTGATCGCCGTCGTCATGATCGGCACGCCGTCGGGGATCCGGCCCAGCACGTTGTTGGCCTGGGCGAAGCTCTCCTCGAGGGTGTTCTTGGTGTCGATGGTGATGACGTGGCTCTCGGGAAAGCCCTCGACGGTGTCGAGGAAGCCGGCGAGCTGGCCACCGGTCCGCATCGCGGGCACCGCGCCCGACTGCGGCAGGTCGCCGAGGATGAAGTAGCCCTCCTTGACCCTGTCGGCGCCGAACTTGTTCACGGCCGCCTGGCCGAGATAGACGCCGCCCATGTAGCCCGACTTCGGGTTGTTGGCGCCGAAGAAGGTCGCGCCCGGCATCGGAATGTCGATCGCGGTGACCTTGATGCCGGCATCGTTCATCTTCTGCATGATCGTCGCGCCGAAATTGGCGTCGGTCTGGAACTCGATCACATAGTCGACGTCGCGGTTGATGAAGCTCTCGGCGTTGGTCAGCGCCGTCGCACCGTCGAGATTGTTGTCGGCGATGACCAGTTCGATCCCGGCCGCCTTCGCATTCGCGACGATGCCCTCCTCGACCTTGGCGCAGAAGCTGATGCCCCGGTCGAGATTGGCGAAGGCGAGCACGTACTTGTCGCCGTTCTTCGGCGGTGAGACCGCCATGGCGTCGACCACCGCCGCAGCGAGCGCCTCGGCCGAGAGCATCTCGCCCGAGAAGCCGGTCGGCGTGAAGCCATGGAAATCCTGGGCCGGGGCCACGGCCGTCATCAGCGCGAGCGCGGCGCCGGACAGGAGCATTCGGACTGCGGGTAAACGCATGGATTTCTTCCTCCCAAGTGCGACCTGAATTGGTCAGGCCAATTTGATTTGCTTCACCTTAGTGCGGTCGCTTGGGCCTTGCCAAGAGGATTCGCCACCGCAGCGTGGCGCGCGCTCCGGGCGAAGAGCCGCCAACCCGCCATGATTGTGTCGATGGACGGGAGACTCCGCACCAAAAGGCCCCTCGCGCGCCTCAAAATCATCAAGGACAGCAATTAGAGAGAGCGAACTTGTTGTTCGCCGCGGCCTTTGGTAACGTTTTATCTCTATTGTGAGGCACCAATCGCGTCGAACGGCTCGAACCCAGTAACTGCCAGTTCCCCACGGAGAACCGTAATGGACTCGACCAAGGAAACGAAAGTCATGCGTACCGAAAAGGAAATGGCGCAGAGCCGCCGCAGCTTCCTTCGCCTCGGCGCGCTCGGCGCTGCCGCCGTGATCGCGGCCGGCGTCCTCCCCGGTGGCCAGGCACGCGCCGAGACGGCGACCCGGACGGCCAAGTCGGTGCGTTCCAGCGGCGAGGTCGGCTCCGTGACCGACGGCAAGGCGACCCGCAGCGCGCGCAGGATGCGCAGCATGGGCGAGATGGGTGAGAAGGCCGAAGGCGGCGCCTCGACCCGCAGCACGCGCTCCATGCAGGTCCAGCGCTCGATGAAGGCTGAGAAGAGCGCGAGCGGCACCGGCGGCAACCGCTCGGCCTCGACCCGCAAGATGGGCACCCGTTCGGCGCAGCGTTCCATGAAGGCGACGAAGGCGATGAAGGGCTGACGCCCTTCACCTGAAGAGCCCGCCCCTTCGGCGGATCATCCTTCGCGAATACCGGAATATTGACGCGGGTGGACCGTGAATCCCTTGCTTGATGCCGCACTCGATTCGGCGGTGGCAGAGATGGATTTGCGGTCCGCCCGCGCTCCCTTTCCGGCGCCGCTTGCGCTGCTGCGCGAGCGTGTCGCCTCGGCGATGCGGGACGTGCCGTTCTACGCCGATCTCTACCGGCCGTTCGGGAGGCCGCCTGACGACCCCGCCGCGTTTCTGGCCTGGTTCGCCGAACTGCCCGTCATCAGCCGGACCGACTTCGAGGACGTGAGGGACGAGGAGCGGGTGAGCCGCGCCTACGCCGACGCGCCGCTCGTCCGCAAGCAGACCAGCGGCAGCACGGGCATCCCTTTCGTCCTGTTCATCGACGAGCGTGTCGCCTCGTTCCGCAGCTGGCGCTTCCGCAAGCCCCACTTCGCCGCCGGCGAGACCGCGCCCGACACGCTCGAGTTCCTCTTTCCCGAACGCTTCCGCCGCGACCGGCAGGTCCGCGTCGTGGCGACCAGGGCCGCGACCGGCGCAACGGCCGGCGAGGGCGCCCGCAGGACCCGGACGGAGAAGTCGTATTCGACCCTGACCGACGCCCTGAAGGCGCCGGAGGCGATGTTCGCCGACCTCGCCGCCAAGAAGCCGCGAACCCTGGCCGGCTATGCCAGCTCGATCGTCGGGCTCGCCGCGTTCATGGCCGCCGAAGGCCGCAGCCTGCCCTCGGTGAAACGCATCTGGACGACCTCCGAAATGCTCACTCCGGAAGGCCGGGAGGCGATCCGCGACGCCTTCGGCTTCGAGGCCCGGGAAGCCTATGCCAGCGTCGAGTTCGGCTTCATGGGCTGGCAGGAGGAGCCGGGCGGCGCCTACCGGCTCGAAACCGACCGGCTTGTCTTTGAAGGCGTCTCCCTCGCATCCGGCCGCGCCGCGCCGCCCGGCGAGGACTGCCGCGTCGTCATCTCGGATCTCCTCAACGACGCAACGCCCCTCATCCGCTACGAGATCGGCGATGTCGCCGTGATGGCGGAGCCGACGGATGACGCTCCGGCGTTTCATGGCGCGATCGCCGAGCTGCGCGGCAAGACCAACGATTCGATCCGCGACGCGGCGGGCCGGCGCATCGAGCCTTTCGCGCTGCTCGGCCACCTCAAGGAGACGCTGGGCGCCGCCCAGTACCGCCTGGTCTGCGTCGAGCCCGGCCTCTTCGTGCTCCAGTACCGTCCCGCGCGGAGCGCCGAGGTGCGGCTCGAGGCGGCGCTCGCCGGACTTCGCCGGATCGTCGGCGAGCCGATCCGCGTCGTGGCGCAGAAGGTGCCCCGGATCGAGCGGGAAACCTCCGGCAAACTCAGGCCCATCGTCGATCTGAGCGCCATCGCCGGCGAGGGCCGCGCACGACTGCTTTCCGACCTCCAGCTCACCGAGCTTCACGACATCGACGCCTGACCCGCGAGCCCCGTCCGGGACGCCCGCATCCACGAGTGAGACCGAGCCTTGGACCAGGACGCGAGGAAGATGAGAGGCGCGCGGCACCGCGGCCAGACCGGCGCGTCGGCGAAACCCGCCGCCACCCGGAAGGCCATGCACGAACCCGCCGACGCCCCTGCCGCCGGACCGGCCGCCACCGCCCTCGCGGCGGTGATCGCGGAGGTGCTGCCCCGCCACGACCCGGCTGCGCCGCCACCCGAGACGGCCGAGCTCTACGCCGACCTGTTCATCGATTCGCGGCGTTTCCTGATGATCATCCGCGGGCTCGAGAGGACCCTCGGCGTCGAGATCGACGACGAGGACCTGCTGGGGGTCGACCTCATCACCTATGGCGACCTGCTGCGCTTCGTCGGCCAGGTCGCCGCAAAGAACGGGCCAGGGGCATGAACGACATGGCGTCGCCGACCGGGACGATGGCGGGCGTGGCCACCTGGTGCAACTTCCTCCACGACTTCCCCGACTACTACGAGGAATCGACCGCCACTCCCGACCATTTCGCCGATGCCGTCGGGGTCAACGTGCTGCCGCAGCAGCCGCTCTCGCTGATGAAGCAGTCGAACGACACGGCGAAGGCGGATGTCGCTATTCCCCCGGACGTTCAGGCAATCTACGCGACCTACCGCCCGACGCTGCTGCGCCGGGCCCATCGGCTCGAGGAACGACTCGGCACCACGGCCCGCATCTATTTCAAGTACGAGGGCGCCAACGTCTCGGGCAGCCACAAGCTCAACTCGGCCATCGCGCAGGCCTACTACTACAAGAAGGCAGGCGTGAAGCACCTCATCACCGGCACCGGCGCCGGCCAGTGGGGGACCGCGCTCGCCTATGCCTGCAAGCAGTTCGGCCTCCGCTGCACCGTCTTCATGGTCGGCGTCAGCTACCGGCAGAAGCCGCAGCGGCCGCGCATCGTCGAGCTCTTCGGCGGCGAAATCCACGAGAGCCCGAGCCCGCTGACGCGGACCGGCCGCGAGGCCATGGAGCGCGACCCCGACCGCATCGGCTCGCTCGCGGTCGCCACCGGGGAGGCCATCGAGATGGCCCGCGAACTGAAGGAGTCGGCACGTTTCGCCGTCGGCAGCGGCGAGACCTGCGTGCTCCTCCACCAGACCGTGATCGGCAACGAGGCGGTCGGCCAGATGGCGGCGCTGGGCGACTTTCCCGACTACGTCGTCGCCTGCATGGGAGCGGGCAGCAACTTCGCCGGCGTCGGCATGCCGTTTCTCCGGGCCGCGAAGGCGATGGGCCGGAAGACCGAGCTCGTCGCCGCCGAGCCGGTCGCCTGCCCGAAACTGACCCGCGGCGACTATCTCTTCGACATCAACGACTTCTCCGGCACGACGCCGGTGACCCGGATGTACACGCTCGGCAACCGCTTCCTCGCGCCCGGCATCCATGCCGGGGGGCTGCGCTACCACGGCACCTCGGCGTTCCTGTCCGCCCTCTACGCCCATGGCGGCTTCTCGGCCCGCGCCGTGCCGCAGGCCGGGGCGCTCGGCGCCGGAATCCTCTTCGCCGACTGCGAAGGCATCATCCCGGCGCCCGAATCGGCGCATGCGATCGCCGCGGCCATCGACATCGCCCGCGCGCACAAGGAGAGCGCGGCCCCCGCCATCCTCATCAACATCAGCGGGCACGGCCTGTTCGACCTCGCCGGCTACGAGGAGGCGAGGAACGGGACGCTCCCCAGCGACCTGCCGGACGAGGCGATGATCGCGACGAGCCTCGCGGCGGCGCGCGCCCGGAACGCCGAGTTCGCCAGGGCGATCACCGCCGATGTCCGGGCCTGATCCGGACGCCATCCTCTACGAGTCTCCGATCCACGAGCGGGGCCGGAAGCTCGGAGCGGAACTCGCCACCGCCTTCGCGTCGGCGGACCACCTCTTCTTCCGCGAGATGGCGCGCTTCGCGCCGCTCCAGCCTCTGCTCGCGGGCGGCATCGGCGACCCCGATGCCAGCATGGACGCGCTCGTCGGGCTCGGCGAGGGCTGCCCCAACGGAGCGATGCTCCTCTCCTTCGGCGCCCATGCCTTCGCCGTCGCCCCGGCGCTCGCCCGCTTCGCCTCCGACGAGATCAAGACCGCGTATCTCGCCCAGCTCGCCTCGGGGACGATGATCGGCGCCTTCGCCGCGACCGAGGCTGCGGCGGGTTCCGACGTGATGGCGATGGAGACCCGGTTCGCCGAGACCCGGACCGGCTACGTGCTCAACGGCGAGAAGGCGTGGATCACCAATGCCACGCAGGCCGACGTCCTTGTCGTCTTCGCCACCAAGGACGTGCGGCTCCACTCGCGCGGCATCAGCGCCTTTCTCGTCGAGCGCGGCGACTCTGGCGTTTCGACCGTGGCGGCGACGGAGCCGGGCCATGCCGTCCCCCCCCTCGGCAGCGTCACCCTCGCCGACGTCCATGTCGGCCGCGACCGCCTGATCGGCCGCATCAACGGCGGCGCGCTGGTGTTCCGCAATTCGATCGCCCAGGAACGCATCCTCCTCTCCGCGTTTCTCGTCGGCTCGATCCGCCGGGGGCTGATGCGCTCGATCGCCCACGCCAACCGCCGACAGCAATACGGCGTTCCGATCGGCGCCAACCAGGCGGTCAGCGGCCGGATCGTCGACACCTACCGCCGCTATGCGACCACCCGTCTCCTCCTCCAGTACGGCATCGGCCGCCTCGCGCTCGGCACCGCCACGGAGTCCGACGCGAGCCTGGTCAAGCTCCAGTGTTCGGAGGCCGCGGTCGAAAGCGCGCTCGATGCCTTCCGCATCCACGGCGCCCGCGGCTACGAGACCGCCGGGGCCGAGGGCCTCCTCGACGTCCTTTCGAGCGTCACCTATTCCGGGACCTCCGACCTCCAGAAGGTGATCATCGCCGCGGCTCTCGGTCTGTCGGCATGAGCATCCGGCACCTCGCCGCCTACCTCCTCGCCGCGGCGGAGGCCGGGCCCGCCCGCGTCGCCTACCGCGATGCCGCCGGCACCCGGAGCTACCGCGAGTACCGCGACGAGAGCCTCCGCGTCGCAGCGCTCCTCGCCGAGTCCGGCGTGGCGGCCGGCGATCGGGTGGCGATCGCGCTCCCCAAGGGCTTCGCGCTCTACGTCACGATCCATGCGGCCCTCTTCCGGAACGCCTGCTATGTGCCGGTCGACTACACGACGCCGGTCGAGCGCGGCCGGGCGATCCTTGACGATGCCGGGGCGCGCGTGCTGGTGACCACCGCCCGCAGCCTCGCGCGCCTCCTCGGCGCGGCGACGGCCGACAGCCGCGAGACTGACGCCATCGTCGTCGCCGTGCTCGGACGCGACGCCCAGGGCGGGCTCGCCGTCGCCGCG
>JAEZEN010000382.1 GCA_023433185.1 Pseudomonadota bacterium
GGGTTCGGTACTTCGACCACCCGGTCGACGAAGATACCCGGCGTCACGACGTGTTCCGGATCGATTGCGCCCGGCTCGACGACGCGGCTGGCCTGGACGATCGTGGTCCTTGCAGCCATCGCCATCAGCGGCGAGAAGTTCCGCGCCGCCTTGCGGTAGGTCAGGTTGCCCTTGCGGTCGGCGAGTTCGGCCTTGATGATCGCCACATCCGCCTTCAGCCAGCGCTCCTGGACATAGGGGCGGCCATCGAATTCGGCGATCGGCTTGCCCTCGGCGATCTCGGTGCCGAAGCTCGTCGGCGTGTAGAAGGCCGGGATGCCGGCGCCGCCGGCGCGGATGCGCTCGGCCAGCGTGCCCTGCGGCACCAGCTCCAGCCCGATCTCGCCGGCAAGATACTTGTCGGTGAAGGCCTTGGGATCGGAGGAGCGCGGGAACGAGCAGACCATCCTGGCGACCATGCCCGCATAGATCATCGCCGCGATGCCGATCGCGCCGTTGCCGGCATTGTTGTTGATGACGGTCAGCCCGCCCGGCGAGCCGGTCTTTTCGTATCGGTCGACCAGCGCGTGGATCAGCTCGACCGGCGCCCCGGCGCCGCCGAAGCCGCCGATCATCACCGACATTCCGTCCTCGACGCAGTCGAGCGCCGCCGCGATGTCAGGGAAGATCTTGTTCATCCTCGGTCGAACCCTCCGCTATCGGATGGCTTCGATCGCCATCACGAAAGTTCGCATTGCGAACATTTGTTTTACATGCAATACTTCGTAGATGGCTGAGATCGATATGTCAACGACTGGGCGGGACGTCGAAGCCGCCCCGGTCCCCTCGCGCGACCTCGTCGGGTCGCTCGGGCGTGGGCTCGAGGTCATGGAAATCCTGGCGAGCAATCCCTCCGGCCTGACCCTCACCGAAATGGCCGACAAAGCCGGCCTCACCCGGGCAGGCGCGCGGCGCTTCCTGCTGACGCTCGTCGCTTCCGGTTATGCCGTCCAGGACGGCCGCGTCTTCCGCCTGTCCTCGCGGCTGATCTCGGTCGCCCGCTCCTGGCTCGGCGGCGCCTCGATCTGGAGTTTCGCCGAACCCTTCATGCGCGAGGTGTCGCACAGGTTCGGGGAGGCATGCTCCGCCGCCGTGCTGTCGGGCGAAGACGTGGTCTATGTGGCGCGCGTGCCAGGCCGCCACATCCTGTCGGTGGGCCTGCATGTCGGAACGCGCCTGCCGGCCTTCTGCACCTCGATGGGACGGGTCCTTCTGTCCGACCTGCCCGGGGACAAGCTTGAGGGTTTCCTTGCAAAGGCCGATCTGCGGGCGTTGACCCCGAAGACGATCATCGACCGCTCGAAGCTGGAAAAGGCGATCCTCGCGGCGGGCCGCCACGGGCATGCGCTGGTCGACGAGGAACTGGAACCGGGCCTGCGCTCGATCGCCGTTCCGATCCGCGACCGCTCCGGCCGCACCGTCGCCGCCATCAACGTCTCGACCCAGTCGGCACGGCTCTCGGTCGGCGACATGGAGGACGAGGTCCTGCCGGCACTCCGCAACGCCGCCGCCCGCATCGAGGATTTCTTCGTGGTGCAGTGACGGGGCGAAAGAGGCGAGCCGCTCCTGCCGAAGACGCAGCCACGGCACTCGGCATTGTCGCTGTCAGCCACGTCGGGTAATCTCGTTTGAGGAGCGCGAGCCATGATCGTCACCCTTTCCGCACGCAAGGACATGGAAGTTCGCCGCCGACGCGCGGCTGCCGAGCGCGTGGAGCTGTTGCTCGCCGACCATGCACGCGCCCGCGGCGGGCGCTACGTGGTGTTTGGTTCGGTGGCCCGGCACGAGACGCGCTACGACAGCGACTTTGATGTCCTGGTCGATTTCCCACCCGCCCTCGAACGCGAGGCGCGGGACTACGCCGAGGCGATCTGCATAGAAAACGGTCTGCATCCCGACGTGCACCTTAAGCCGGACGCGTCTCCCGCTCTGCTCGAGCGTGTCGCCCGTGATGGCAGGACGCTCGGATGAGCGACGCACGTTGGCTCGACATCGAAGCCGATATCGTTGCGGCCAAGCAGCATTTCACGAATGCCTGCGCGCTCTACGACGCCGGTGGCTTCGACGGGACGGGCCTGGACGGCTATCGTGCCCGGATGGCCCTGATGCATGCGATGCAGTCGGCTCATACCTCCGCGGAAGCGGGACTGCTGAGGTTGCTGCGACTTCTGGGCGAGGAACCGCCGCAGGGCTAAGATTGGCACTTCAAACTCATCGAACGCCTGCGCCGAAAGGCTACCGGGTCATATGACCGTCCGGAAGTGCTTCCTGATACGGTCGCGAACGACCTGCATGAAACCCGCGCGTTCAGGCATCGGGTCAGCCACGGCTACGGCGACTTCGACGTGCGCCGTGCTTGGCCATCGCTGGAAGCCGCCGACAGGTTGAGCAGGTCGTTCCCGGAAGCTATCGAGCAGTTCAGACAGATAATCGATCCGGCCTGACTCAAATCTCCGCCTCAAGCTTTCTCCCGTCCAGCCCGCGCGCGGCGAGCTCGATCGCCGGCCGGCCCTTGCCGTTCCATAACTCGCGCGCCGAGAGTGTCACCGTTTCGGCATTCCACGAAGCCCGGGCCAGCAGCAACGAGGCATCGCCGTCGCGATAGCCCCAGCC